>JALZVV010000138.1 GCA_023299935.1 Dokdonia sp. | reverse complement strand
TTCTCCAAGTCTATGGCTTTAGAGTTAGGTTCTCGAAATATTAGAACAAACGTACTTGCACCAGGTTTTATTGAAACAGAAATGACAGCTAAACTGGATGAAGATACCGTTGCTGGGTGGAGAAACGCCATCCCTTTAAAGCGCGGAGGCTCACCAGAAGATATTGCTAATGCTTGTGTTTTTCTTGCAAGTGATCTAAGTAGTTATATTACGGGTCAAGTGATTAATGTAGATGGTGGGATGCTAACCTAAGACGCAAGATACAGGTGTAAAACCGTATGGGTACAACAACTTTTTTATGGATAATGGCAGCGGTAGTAATTGCCCTGGCTTTTGCTGTATTTCAATATCGAATCGGTAGTAAAAGCAGAACAAAAAACTCTCTGCTGTATGGAATTCTGCGCTTTCTTTCAGTTTTTGGATTGTTATTATTACTAGTTAATCCTAAATGGACTCAAGTCAGTTATTCTGAAGAGAAACCTAGCCTTGCCATTGCTGTAGATAATTCTAAAAGTGTAGCGCATCTGGGATATGATAGCTTGGTAGAAGGTGTTGTAGAACGCTTTCGCGAAAGCGAATTACTCAATAATAACTTTGAAATTCAGGTCTTTAAATTTGGAGATCAATTAAGCCTTCTTGACAGTCTTTCTTTTACGGATAAACAAACTAATTTGGCCAGTGCCTTTAATAGTTTAGGATCCTTGTATAAAAAAGGAATAGCCCCTATTGTTATGATTACTGACGGAAATCAAACCTTTGGAAGAGATTACCAATATGAAGCTAAAGAGTTTGAACAAGCGATTTATCCAGTTGTCGTAGGTGATACGGTACAATATGCAGATAGTAGGGTAGAACGGGTTAATGTAAATCGCTATGCGTATGTTGATAATAAATTTCCTGTAGAGATCTTTATGAAAAACACGGGTGAGCGAGCTAATAAAACGGCGACCTTACGAATAAAAACAGGTAATCGTACAGTGCATTCAGAAACTGTGCGCTTCTCAACTGAGAATAATGCCATTATTAGATCGGTTTTGTTACCAGCAGACAGAGTAGGATTATCAAGATATACCGTTAGTTTAAGCCCTGATGCTGCAGAAAAGAATAAAGAAAATAATTACCGGAACTTCGCTATAGAAGTCATTGACCAGAAGACTAATGTACTTTTAATATCTAATAGTGTACATCCAGATGTAGGGATGTTTAAGAAGAGTATTGAGACTAACAATTTGCGGTCTGTTACTATTCTTAATACCACAGAGAGTGTAGGTAAATTGAATGATTATCAATTGATATTGCTTTATCAACCCAATGAACAATTTGCTCAAGTTTTTGAGGAGCTAAAAAATCTAAACAAGAATAATATTGTAGTGGGCGGTACACAAACTAATTGGAGCTTTTTAAATAGCGCACAACCCTATGCAAAACGTGAAATTACGGGACAGACAGAAGATGTGCAAGGGATATTAAACTCTAATTTTTCTAGTTTTACGATACCAGATATAGGCTTTAGTGATTTCCCACCTTTGGTAGGTGCTTTTGGCGAAGTCAATTTCATAGCAGAGTCAGATATTGCTTTATTTCAAAGAATAGGAAACTTCAGTACAGAAGAACCATTACTAGTAGCGAGTGAATCTAATGGACAGCGTGTGGTATATCTTTTTGGTGAAGGGATCTGGAAATGGAGAGCACAGAGTTTTAGAGATCGTCGCAATTTTCAAGATTTTGATAATTTTATTGACAAACTAGTACAGTATACAGCTTCTAATAAGCGCAAAAGCAGATTGGATATATCCTATGACAGTTTTTATTACGGGAATAGTGCTATTAAGATAAGCGCTCAGTATTTTGACAAAAATTATGTTTTTGATGGCAGGGCTTCTTTACAGTTAACTGTGGTGAATAAAGAAACAAAAGAAAGTTATAATGCTCCTTTTTTTTTAAAAGGCAATTACTATGAATTAGATTTGAGTAATTTAGATGCAGGAGAATATAGTTTTGAGGTAAATGTCACCGAACAAGGCTTAACGCGTTCTGGAGGGTTTACCATCATTCCTTTTGAAGCAGAGTTGCAATTTTTAAATGCAGATATAGAAGCATTAGGGCAATTAGCAAATGAGTCAGAAGGTGAATTATTTACTATTGATAAGGCTGCAAACCTTATAAATTCTCTCGTAGAAGATGATCGCTATCGTCCTGTGCAAAAAAGCAATGAGAAAATTGTACCTTTAATAGATAGAAAATGGTTGTTAGGACTTGTCATACTCTTCCTAGCTATCGAGTGGTTTATGAGAAAATACCACGGACTTACTTAATAACAAATAACTAAAAATAAATAGAAATGGATAGATTACCTAAAATTGGATTACCGATAATCTTCGGTATTATTATTATTGTGATATTACTTGCAAAATCCTCTGTAAATATTGGATATGGAGAAGCAGGAGTGTTATTTAAAACCTTTGGCGGAGGTGTTGTTACAGATGAACCGGCACTAGGAGAGGGGTTCCATATTATTGCGCCGTGGAACAAGGTGTATCTCTACAATACAAAGCAACAAGAAGTATTTGAAAAGAAAATGCAAGTACTCTCTTCTAATGGTTTAGAGATTTCTTTAGATGTATCTGTTTTATATCAACCACAATCAGATAAACTAGGATTATTGCACCAGACTAAAGGAGAGAATTACCTAGACATTGTTATTGTTCCGGAAATTAGAGCCGTTGCAAGAAGTGTAGTGGGACGTTATACTCCAGAGCAATTATATTCTACAAAAAGAGATGCTATTCAAAATGAAATTTTTGAAGAAACAAGTAAGAAAGTAACGCCTCAGTACATCCAGCTTAACTCTGTACTGGTAAGAGATGTAACCTTACCACCTACAATTAAGCAGGCTATTGAACGTAAACTTAAACAGGAACAGGAATCTTTGGAATACGAATTTAGACTTGTTACGGCGGCTAAAGAAGCAGAAAAAGTACGTATTGAGGCTCAAGGAAAGGCAGATGCTAATAGAATTCTAAGCGCTTCCTTAACCGATAAGATTCTTAAAGATAAAGGTATTGATGCGACCTTAAAGCTTTCTGAATCTCCTAATTCCAAGATTGTCGTTGTAGGTTCTGCAAAAGATGGACTTCCTTTAATTCTAGGAAATAACTAGAAATAGACTTTCTATACAATAAAAAAAACCACCTCAAAGGGTGGTTTTTTTATGTGTCTTATTTTTATTGTCGTAATCATCATCTTCCAGGTCTTGTTTAGACTTAACTTCCTTATAAATTAAATTCTGTGCTTTCCCTACCCATTTATCGTTCTTGATTCGGCCAGGAAAGAATCTTATGAGATCTGTAACCGCTTGAATATTTTCTTCTGTAAGCTTACTTATTTGTTCAAAAGTATAAATACCTAGCGTGTTGAGTTTCTCTTCCGTATATGGTCCAATACCCTGTATTTCTTGAAGATTGTCTTTGTCTGTTTCAGAAGCATAACCAATGCTGTCAAAATCAATTTTTATCTTTGAATCGATTTGTTGATCTAATATTTTTTCTGAAAATGCCCTATTATTAAATCCAGCCTGATCATAATCCTGATCCATTCTATCCTTACGATAGGATAAAGCTCTGTCCTGTTGTTCAACCTCTTCCTTAAGTTCTGTGATGCGTTTCCGTAAAGATTGATTCTTCTCTAAGGATTGTTGTTGTTGTCGTTTTAAACGTTTGTTGTAATAGATGTAACAACCCACATATCCTATTATAAAAGCCCCTAACATCATCGTTAAGGCCTCTATATAGGCAACTGGTATTGATATGGCTTCTTGTGCGCTGGTCATCTATTATTCAATAATTATCTCTATTCTGTTATTTTGCTTTCGGCCCCATTTAGAATTATTATCCTCTATAGGTTCTTGTTCTCCTCTGGAAGTTGCCGTAATATGACGTCTTGGTATTCCTTTTCTTGCGGTTAAATACCATTTAACTTGTCTGGATTTTTTAAGCCCATTTGCAAAATTATCTTTGGCACTTCCAATATTATCAGTATGCCCAATGATAATTATTTTTTTATCTGGATTTTCTTTGAGCAAGGCCTTAAGCTCCGTAGCATAATCCACTAATTTTCTATCTAATATTAATTCTGATGATTGCGTGTATCTAGGATAAAATAACTGATTCTTTGCAGTTTCTTCTTCCAGTATTTCTTCTTCGTAGGATATCTCCGGCTCACCCTGATTAATATTTATTGTATCGCTTATGGTTATCGATTGTTTGAGCTCTTCCGCAAGTATTTTAGAGCTTGATGCGGAATTTTCCTTCACAGTTAGGCTATCATTGTTAACCTGTGCATCTGAAGTAACAATAGAATCTGACTTTTTTTCTGAAGTAATTTCTGTTACTGCTTTAGTTACAGGAATAGAAGTCTTGGTGACTGCATCTGTATTAGCTGCACTAACCGTGGCAACCGTATTGCTTGATAGCTTGGTATTGGTAGTACTTATATAATAAATCCCGCCTGAAGCCCAGAAAACAAAAACAATGAATGCACCTAAAAACCCCTTCACTTAATTTACATTTTAGTCGTATTCCATCTATGAATAACTCAAATCTAATAAAAACATTCTCTTTATGACAACTATTAAGAAATCGTTATTAACTTGTTTTAAACAATTATTTGTTACTACATTTGCAACAGTTATGCAAAAAATAAATTTACATCATCATCATTTTACCCTAGTCGCTCGATCGAGGTAAAGTTGGTATGTGAAAAATCTAGTCATATTATAAACCCGTTTGAGTTATTTCAACGGGTTTTTTCGTTGGTATAACTCTTTCTTTTAAAGAAAAAAATGATTTCAAAAATTAGAATAGCGGTCCAAAAGTCGGGACGTTTAAATCAAGAATCTCTTTTATTATTACAAAATTGTGGTATTTCTATCGAAAATGGCAAAGATCAGCTCAAAGCTACGGCGCGCAATTTTCCTCTAGAAGTATTTTACTTACGTAATGGAGATATACCGCAATACCTTAGAGATGGCGTGGTAGATATTGCCATACTCGGAGAGAATACTCTTATAGAAAAAGGGGCAGATCTTGAAATTGTTGAACGTTTAGGATTTTCTAAGTGCAAATTATCCCTTGCAATACCTAAAGGAGATAGATATGATGGTATTGACTATTTTCAAGGTAAACGTATTGCAACAAGTTATCCCAATACGGTAAAAGACTATTTTAAGAATAACAAAGTGGCAGCAGAGGTACACGTGATAAATGGATCTGTTGAGATAGCCCCTAATATAGGTCTAGCAGATGGCATTTGTGATATTGTTTCTAGCGGGAGCACCCTCTTTAAAAACAACCTTAAAGAAGTAGAAGTGATGTTAACCTCAGAAGGGGTCCTAACGGTCTCACCCAGCATATCGCACAAACGTAAGGAAATACTAAATAAATTACAATTTAGGATACAGAGCGTTCTAAGAGGACAACAAAGTAAATATGTTCTCATGAATGTGCCAGATATAAAACTAGACGCCATAATTAAAATTTTACCAGGAATGCGCAGCCCAACGGTTTTACCTCTGGCAGAGAAAGGATGGTCTAGTGTTCATTCTGTTATCGATAAGCATAGCTTTTGGGATGTTATTGATCAACTTAAAATAGCGGGCGCCGAAGGCATACTCGTTTGTCCAATAGAAAAAATGGTAGTCTAATGAAGAAGATATATAATCCTAATCCAGAAAACTGGTCAGAACTACTTAAACGCCCTACAAAAACGGTAGGTGATATTGAAGCAACCGTACAGACTATTTTTAAAGATGTACAAACTAATGGAGACAGCGCTATCAAGAAGTATAGCTCAATTTTTGATGGAGTAATCTTAGAAGAATTGTTTGTTTCTACCACAGAAATAGCGCAAGCTTCAAAAGCAATTACAAAAGATTTAAAAGAAGCTATCCAGCTGGCTAAGGATAACATTAAAAAATTTCACAGTGCTCAAAAGACAGAAAGAGTAAGTGTTGAGACCACAGCAGGCGTGCAATGTTGGCAAGAAAAGAGATCAATTCAAAAAGTAGGATTCTATATTCCTGCTGGTTCAGCACCACTGTTTTCAACTATTTTGATGCTTGCCGTTCCAGCCCAAATTGCCGGATGTAAGGAGATTGTTTTGTGCACTCCTCCGGCAAAGGATGGCAGTATTGATCCAGCGATTTTATATACAGCACAACTTTGTGGCGTGACTCAAATAGCAAAAGTAGGCGGTATCCAGGCTATAGCAGCGATGACCTTTGGAACAGAGAGTATTCCCAAAGTGTATAAGATTTTTGGTCCGGGTAACCAGTTTGTAACTGTTGCCAAGCAACTTGCAACAAAATATAATGTTGCTATTGATATGCCAGCTGGACCTTCAGAATTGCTCGTGGTAGCAGATGATACGGCAGAGGCCCATTTTGTAGCTTCAGATTTATTGAGTCAAGCAGAACACGGCATCGATAGTCAAGTAATCTTAGTGTCTACATCTAAGGAATTAATAAAAAAAGTAGAGGCAGAGATTGTATTGCAGATTGGTACGCTTTCGCGAAAGCATATTGCACAACAGGCCATTGCAAATAGCAAACTTATTTATGTTGAAAATGATACTACAGCGCTAGCACTCATTAATAATTACGCACCTGAACATTTTATTGTTTGTGTAAAAAATGAAGATTTTTATGTAGAAAATATAATCAATGCAGGTTCTGTTTTTATAGGAAATTACACCCCAGAGAGTGCTGGAGATTATGCCTCTGGAACCAATCATACTTTGCCTACTAATGGCTACGCAAAACAGTATAGTGGTGTGAATCTAGATAGCTTCACTAAAAGTATGACGTTTCAAAAAATAAGTCGCAAAGGAATACAAAACATAGGTAAGGCAATTGAGTTAATGGCTGAAGCTGAAGGATTAGACGCCCACAAAAATGCAATTACCCTAAGATTAAATGCTTTAACTGATGAATAAATTTAACCTCAAGACATTAACAAGATCTAATGTCTTACAAATGAAGCCGTACAGTTCTGCACGTAATGAATACAGGAAAACTTCGCAAGAAATGGTGTTTCTTGATGCCAATGAAAATCCGTATTCTAATGGTGTAAACCGTTACCCAGATCCACAGCAGCGAGATTTGAAAAAACTTGTTGCTAGGCAAAAAGGTATAGAAGAATCAAATATATTAGTTGGTAACGGAAGCGATGAAGTACTTGATTTGCTCTTTAGAGCTTTTTGTGTACCTGGCGGAGACAACGTGATTACATTGCCACCTACCTACGGTATGTATAATGTTTTATGCGCTACTAATGATATTGAGAATCGGGAAGTGCAACTTTTATTGAATTTTCAACCTGATATTCCCAAAATTCTTAAAACAATAAATGAAGAGACCAAACTCATCTTTATTTGCTCTCCTAATAATCCTACAGGAAACCTGATTAGTACTGTTAATATTCTCAATCTTTTAGAAAACTTTAGCGGATTAGTAGTTATAGACGAAGCCTATATCAATTTTGCATCTGCCGAGAGTTGGATAACACAATTAAAAAATTACCCCAATCTTATCGTAATCCAAACCTTATCTAAGGCATACGGGATGGCAGGCATACGATTAGGCTTGCTTTTTGCCTCGAGCCAAATCATAAAAATCCTAAATATCATTAAACCTCCGTATAATGTAAATGATTTAACACAAGCAAGAGCGATAGAACGACTCAATTCCTTGCCAGAAGTAGAGCAAGAGGTAAATCGCATTATTAGGAGTAAAGTGAGATTGCAACAAGCCCTAAAAAACATATCATTTGTTAAGTACATATATCCATCTGACGCTAATTTTATTTTATGCAAAGTAGATGATGCATCATTAAGATATAACCAGCTTATAAACAAAGGGATAGTAGTTAGAAATAGAAGCTCACTAGTTCTATGCGAGAATACTTTGCGATTTACAATTGGTACCGTAAAGGAAAATGAGCAACTCATAAACACATTAAAAACACTAACCTCATGAAACAAAAGGTGCTATTTATAGATCGTGACGGCACGATTATTAAGGAAACGGCAGATGAGCAAATAGATGCTTTCGAAAAGATGATTTTCTATCCAAAGGTATTTACCTGGCTGGGTAAAATTGCTCAAGAATTGGATTACGAATTGGTAATGATCACGAATCAAGATGGTTTAGGAACTGATATTTTTCCTGAAGACACATTCTGGCCCGTTCACAACTTTATTCTTAAATCTTTTGAAAATGAAGGCGTTGTGTTTTCTAAAGTATTTCTAGATCGTTCCTTTCCTAAGGATAACAGAGACACTAGAAAACCCGGTACGGGCTTGCTTACTGAGTATTTTAGTGAAGACTATCATTTAGAAAACTCTTATGTAATAGGAGATCGCCTTACAGATATGCAGCTTGCAACAAACCTTGGTGCAAAAGGGATTTATATAAACGATCAAACCAATTTAGGTACAGGTGAAATTACGATTTCTGAGGAAGAACTCAATAAAGATATAGCGCTAGAAACTAATGACTGGGAGAAGATTTATAAGTTTTTAAAACTTGAGAATAGGGTAGCTACGCTTTCGCGAAAAACAAATGAGACAGATATCCAAATTACACTTAATCTTGACGGTACAGGAAAATCTGCTATCGATACTGGCATTGCGTTTTTTGATCATATGTTGGATCAAATAGCGCGGCACGGGCAGATGGATCTGGAGATCAGTGTACGCGGTGACCTTGAGGTAGATGAGCATCACACAATAGAG
>JALZVV010000137.1 GCA_023299935.1 Dokdonia sp. | reverse complement strand
CTTTGATTCATTTGCGAGAAAATATGTCCGCACCATTCTTGTCCGCTGGCAGATGCTTTAATCATACCTTGTGGCTCACTTAATGGTGTGAATGTAGATAACATCATAGAATAGGGATAAATACCCGTACCGAATTTTTTTAATAAATTCATTTTCAATACCGGTACTTGATCTTCTGAAGCTCCTGGAACGTCTGGTTTAACGCCTTTTTCTTTTAGAAAGGGTTGGGTTATAAAAATAACGGTTGTTGTACCTTGGTGTAATTCTCCATAGCGGGATTGGGTAAGTGTATAGGTTCTTATTTCGGCTTTGCCAGTATTCCAGTAGGCATTGAAGAGACTGTCATTTGCTGTGATTGCTATGCGATCTCCTGCTACTGGCGTATCTAAAACAGGCATTTTCTTAAAAGACCAGACCACAGCGGTACTAAGCAGTAATCCTAGTACAAGAATCTGTGTGAAATATCTTTTCATTTTTTATAATCTAAAAATCCAAAATGGATTTAATGAGGTCATTGCTCAAAATTTCGTCAACGATTTTTGAGGCTTGTACTGGCGTTTGTGCAGGATGTGTTTGAAAGACCTTTTTATTTAACTCATCTACCGTATTCGTAAATTGGGTGGCTTTACTTTTTGACAACTCGTTAATTTGAGAAGTATATCGTGTATTGAATTGTAAATTAACAGGATCTACCTTCCCTGCTTCAATATATCCTCTTGTTTTTTTAGCACATCTACAAGGGTTGTCTGTATTTACCAATCCGCATCTTTTATTCATCCAGTTGTACAATTCTTTTCTTGTACGCATTAGTTTTACTCTAAAATTACCGGGTGTTATGCCTAAAATTTCTCCTCCTAGATTATGGTTAATATCAAACATTTCACCTAGAATATAGATCATACGTTGCTCTTTAGACAAACAAAGTAGCATACCCGTAGTGCAATTAATACGGATCTCCTCTATAGTATCTCTATATTCTTTTTCTTCTTGATCGTTTAATTCAAAATTAGGAATGTTATCAATTTCATTGAAATAGCTTTCAAAATTAACGATACGAAGTTTTGATTTTTTCTTTTTACTATTTAAAAAATGATTTATAGTAATGCGATATAGCCAGGTTCTAAATTGGCTCTCGCCTTTAAACTTGCCTAAAGCCGTAATTACCTTGATAAATACTTCTTGGGTAATATCTTCTGCATCTGCAATATTACCAACCATTTTTAAGGCTAAATTGTATACAAAAAGTTGATGACGGATAATAAGCGTTTGCAGTGCTTTTTTATTACCATCTATAGCTAGACTCACCAATTCATTATCGGTATAATCGGTAAAGTTTTCTGAAAATAAATTTGCCATAGTACTAGATTTTAATAAGCCTTATTCTAAAGATATTAAAATAAGGCTTATAAATACAATTCAATACTGATTAGACAGCATTAATACCACCGTGCACAGCAACTTCTTCTCCAATCATATACGAAGAGTCGTCTGATGCTAAGAATAAAACTGCTTTTGCAACTTCTTCTGGATTTCCAAAACGCTTTAATGCCGTTTGTGCTGTAATTGCTTCTGCAGCTCCAGAAAGTACATCATCTGGCAAACCAATTTTTCCCCAGAAAGGCGTTCCTATTGGCCCAGGGCTTACTGCATTTACACGTATTCCTTGTCCTGCTAACTCAGCAGATGCTACACGTACTAATGATCGTAAAGCTGCTTTACTAGCGCTTAATAAGCTACTTCCTGCAAACCCTATCTCATTTAACCACGATGTAGTGATAATAACAGAGGCATTAGGATTTAAGTTTTTGATACTTTTTTGTAATGTAAAGTAAGATCCTTTAAAGTTTACATCCATCATATCATCAAAAAATGCTTCGTCTGTATCTGCTACAGGCGCTAATTTTCCTTTTCCAACGTTAATGAATAAAGTATCAATACCTCCAAACTTAGACTTAGTTTCAGAAAATAAACGATCTAAATCTCCTTGGTTTGTAATATCTCCTTGTACGCCATGGCTATTTGCACCTAATTGTGTTACCGCTGCATCTAAACCTTCTTGACCTCTACCAAAAAGTACCACTTTTGCACCATTATTGATAAATTCCTGTGCAGATGCTAAACCTATACCACTAGTTCCACCAGTAATAACGGCTACTTTTCCTTCTAATTTTCCCATTGTTTTTGTCTTTTTAAATAAATTAAACATGATTGTATCATTTTGTCACTATTTGGACAATCAAAAAATGGATGTGTTACAAAACTATTTTGAATCGTGTGTTTTTTGGGGATGTATTAGTAATTTTGTAGCTTTATATTAAGGCTAAAAACACGAACATTATTATTTCGCTCTTGTTTGATAAATACAAGCTCGTGAACTCAAAAGAGTTTCATTATAGTTACCAAAGAGCATTTAGGAAATATAAAAACCAGAAAGGCTAGTTGTAAAGAAATTCTTATTTGAAAGGAAAGTTATCTCAGAGTACCAGATGGATTGTAGTCCCGCATAACATAATAATGCACGTGATATGCAGTATTATCTAGCTGATGATTACTCATAGCTGAGAGTTCGGTCTTAAAGAGAACTGAGACTATTCATCTTTGTTTTCAGGCTTCCCAGCTTTTGTATTAAAGATATTGAATCCGAGACCTAAACCGTACCACGGTTTCCCTTGATAAACCCAATTCTCACCAACCCTACCAGATAAATGATCCCAGCCAGTCATTAAGAGCATCTGGAAGCCATCATATTCAAAGACACCTCCTATAAATGGTGACAATGAAGATGCATTCGTACTAGAGCTAATAATATCATTTCGCACTGTATTTTCATCTATAGACACAGATGTTAAATTGAGACCTACAGCAGGAATCACAAATAATTTATTATCAGTTCCCTTGACAGCTAATCGCCAGCCTACAGATAAACCTACGTTTATCTCTCCTGTAAAATCAAAAGGTCTTATTCTATTACCATCTTCATCTACAGCAGAACCCCCAGGTCTCAACTTAATAGGAATGGTTAATGCCCCAGTCACAAAACTTCGTTTAGGTTCTTTCTTTTCTACTATTTCTGTAAAACGTTTAAAGTTTGCATCTGACAAAAAGAAAAGTTTAATTTGTTCTTCTTCCTTTATTTCCTTTGTTTTTTTACTTAGAATTCGTGACTTATTAATGGTTTTATAGTCTGCATAGAAGCTATCATTCTTGGTTTCATTATTGTCCCATTTTAAAAAACTAAGAACAATACCTCCCTTGATTTTGTGGTCTTCTACAAATTGCCATCCTTTTTGAGCCGTAACTTTAACTCCCGAAGTATCATTGGGTTTTAAAACATCATAACTTGTTATAGCCATACTCCTTGTAAGTTTATAGATCTCATTTTTTTGTGCACTTAATTGAATAGACAAGATAAAACAGAGCGTGGTAATAATAGTTTTCATAGTTCGTTATTTACAGTTTATACAAATCTATATGATTCTATAAAGCACGAACATACCCAATACAGGGTATATTTTATTTCCATAATCAAGGCCACAAGAGTTGATAAAGAATCTTTATATATCCTAGAGAGATAGCTCTAACACTGCCATCATTAACCCACTTCACCAACAATTTGTTCCAGCGATGATGACAACTTGCATTCTTTTAACTGTATAGATACAAATAGAAAAAACCTTAATTCGGTGTCTTATGAATTAAGATTTTTGATTTTTTTTAGCTTTCGCGAAAGCGAATCCATTACAATTATTCCTTCCAGCCCCAAGGCGCAGGAGGTGCAGCAATGGGTTTTGTAAGATCCATAGTGACTTTGAAAATACGATCTGTACCTAATCTCTTGAGATTATAAGTAAAAGTGGTTTCATTAATGGTAATC
>JALZVV010000136.1 GCA_023299935.1 Dokdonia sp. | reverse complement strand
TTGTGGTTCTAATCTATTCATTACTTCTATACCTGATGCTACACTATCTGCCTCCCCAATAATTTTAATAGTAGGAGCAAAACGAGAGAGCAAGCCTTTCATCCCCTCTCTTAAGTTTTTATCATCGTCTATTAAAATAGCCTTTATCATATATTATTCATTTAAATACTGTAACGGAAGTTGGAGTATTACTTTAGTCCCTTTTGAGTAGGTTGTATCCGTTAATTCTTTGATATCAATAGTAGCATTTTTTGAAGTAGATTCGGAAATCATTTCTAAGCGTTTTTTAATGATATCTAATGCCATAGATTTATGAGCTAACACTGAATTTTCTTTATTAAGCTTAGAAGTATTTATACCAATGCCGTCATCTAATATAACACAAACAAGAGATTGATCTTCCATTGAAAAATCAATCATAATAGCTCCCTTATCTTTTTTAGGAATGACACCATGAATAATTGCATTTTCTATAAATGGTTGAATTAACAATGGTGGCAATGCCACATCATCTTCTATATCGTCACTCTTGGATATAGAAAAACTAAATTTATCATTAAAACGTAATTGTTCCAGTTGTAAATAATTTTCTAAGCTCTCTATCTCCTTGTCAATCGGAATAAGAGATTCTTTAGAATATTCTAAAGTCAACCGCATTAGCTTTGAAAACTTAGACAAATATTTTATGGCAGAGTCTGTTCCGTTTTGAACAATAAAACTGGATATAGAACCCAAACAATTAAAAACAAAATGAGGATTCATTTGTAAATGCAAAGCCTTTTGTTCATACTCTGCTAATTCCTTCTGAAGTGTCAATGTTTTTTTAAGATGATTTCTATTGTAAATCAAAAACCCTATTCCCACCAATAAAAGAGTTATTAAGGCTCCAGAAATCAATTTTATTTTTGTGCTTTTTGCCTCTTCTTTTAAAAGTAGTTCTCTTTTTTCGTTCTCCTCTTTTTGAAGAAGTTCTTTCTTTTCAAATTCATAATTCATAGAGGCTTCTACCGATTTTCGAATATCATTTTCCAATAACAAGCTGTCCTTAATGACGGAATATACTTTATAGTGATTTAGAGCTAATAATGTGTTACCACTCTTCACATAAATATCACTTAATAGTTTTTCTGCATTTAATTCCTGCTCTAAGACATTAATCTCTTTAGAAAGGCGCAATGCATTATTTGCCTTATCTAATGCCTTTGCTTCTTTATTATCATCTAAATAAAATTGAGCTAAATAAAGATAAGTATCTGCTAGTCCGAACTTATCATTAATGCTCTCGAAAGCGGTTATTGCATTTTCCCAGTTTTCTATTGCTAATTTTTTATAATTTCTAGAATTATAGTACGCTCCTATGTTATTATACCACTCCCCTAGAGCTCTCGGATTAGGATAGGTATCAATGCTCATTTTAGCAGCCGTATAATACTCAAAAGCTTCGTCTAACTTATTTTGTTTAAAATAAATAGTAGCAATATTAGTTTGCGTAATACCTATATTAGGGTTACTTAGTTTTTCTTGAATTTTTAACGACTTTAAGAAATAGTTTAGTGCTTTTTCATCAAGAGATTGAGACTTATAAACAACGCCTATATTGTTATATATTTTTGAGCTTTGATTTTCATTTTCTAGTTTTTCGTAAACTTTTGCAGACTTCAAATAATATTCTAGTGCCTTTGCATAATTACTCTGCTCCGAAAAAACAATTCCCATACTCCCAAAAGTTTGGGCAATGCTCTGCTCGATAATGCTTTTATCAATTGTTAAAACCATATCGCCTTCAAAAATAGACTTTGCCCAAACAAAATGATCCAATGCCTTTCCATAGTCTCCCAGAATGATATAGGCTGTACCTATATTTAAATACGCATTTCCTTCTTCCAGTTTGTCATTCCTTTTTTGAGCTAGCTCAAGTGCTTTTATTCCAAATTCAAGCATCTTATTAGGGTCACTATACTTGTATGCGTTTGAAACTTCATTATACAATTTAACTTTATCAAGATCTTTTGACACTTTAGTTAACTCTGCTTGGAGACTATCCAAAACATTTACTTGACCTTGAACAGCTAAAGAAAAAATAAAATAAAAACAGAAAAAAGATAATATTTTCATGTACTACATATAATATAAACGAAAGTAAGACTAAGTATTCTAAAATCAGAGTGTCAATGAGTATTTGAAGGTTTTGAATTAGAATTTAAATCTTCTTAATATCACCCTTTTTCTTTTTAAAAAACAAAAAATACTAAAAATAAGATAGTAGCTTTACCACAAAGTAAAATTCTATGAAAAAATACGTTCTGCTCATTTTCTTATTTGGCAGTATATTACATGTGTTTGCTCAAGAAAAATATACACTAAGCGGCGTAATCACAGATATAGAGAGTAATGAAACCCTAATAGGGGTCAACATCCTTTTTCCAGAAATCACTAATGGTGTTTCTACAAATGCCTATGGATTCTACTCTATTACTTTACCACAAGGCATTTATAAAGTGCGAGTGAGCTATCTTGGATATCAAGATGTAATAGAAACCATCACTTTAAACAAAGACATAAGACGTAATCTCGGGCTTTCATTACAAACAGAAAGTCTAGACGAAGTTATTATTGAAGAAGACGTAGAACGCGTGCGCATTAGGGAAGCGCAAATGAGCGTAACCACACTAAAAGCAGAAACCATTAAAAACATTCCTGTAGTTTTAGGAGAAGCAGATGTAGTTAAAGCGATATTGTTGCTTCCTGGAGTAACCAGTGCAGGAGAAGGTGCTTCAGGATTTAATGTGCGTGGTGGCGCAGCAGATCAGAACCTTATATTATTAGATGAAGCTACTATTTTTAACTCCTCCCATTTATTTGGCTTTTTTTCGGTGTTTAATCCAGACGCTATTAAAGACTTAAAATTGTATAAAGGTGGTATTCCTGCGCGTTATGGAGGGCGAGTTTCTTCTGTTTTAGATATCTATCAACGTGAAGGAAATAGTAAGAAATATAAAGTAAATGGCGGTATAGGAGCTGTAGCAAGTAGATTGTTAGTAGAAGGACCTATTGTAGAGGACAAAGCTGCTTTTCTAGTGGCAGGAAGAGCCTCCTATGCCCATTTGTTCTTACCGCTTTTTGACAATGATAACCGAGCCTATTTTTTTGACCTTAACACAAAATTGAACTATAAGATTAACGACAATAACAGCTTGTATCTTTCTGGATATTTTGGTCGGGATTTGTTTAGCATATCAGATAGTTTTGAAAATATATACGGTAATGCTGTAGGGAACTTGCGTTGGAACCATATTTTTTCTGATAAGCTATTTTCTAATACCTCACTTATTTATAGTGATTACTTTTATGGGCTCGACCTAGATTTTGTAGGCTTTGAATGGAATTCAGGAATAACTAATGTGAATCTCAAGTATGACCTGACCTACTATCTTAATGACAAGATGAAAATCTACTCAGGGATTAATAATTTATACTATACGTTTAACCCTGGAGAAATAGAACCTAACGGACCAGACTCTGGTATTGTAGCAGACCAACTTACTAAAAAGTTTGCCAATGAGTTTGCTGCATATATCGACATAGAACATAAGGTAACAGATAATCTCACTCTAGAGTATGGTTTGCGTTATAGCAACTTTCTCCGTTTAGGACAAGATGAGGTTAATATCTATGAAAATGACGAGGCTGTAGTTTTTGACCCTTTTTTGTTAATCTACCAAGGTGCAGACCCCATAGGTGTAGACACTTCATTATCACGTAGCGATAGACTAGCGACATTTAATAACTTAGAGCCTAGACTTGCCGCGGCTTTTGCCATAAATGACGATACCTCTTTTAAAGGAAGTTACACGAGGCTGGTGCAATATTTACACTTATTATCTAACACTACTTCACCTACTCCACTGGATGTCTGGACACCTAGCGGCCCTTTTGCAAGACCGCAAGTTTTGGATCAATATGCTCTGGGCTATTTTAAGAATTTTAGCTTTCGCGAAAGCGATTACACCATAGAAACCGAAGTTTTCTACAAGGATATTGACGGCCGTATCGACTATATAGACGGAGCACAGCTCATTGCTAATGAAGATATAGAAACGGTTATTCTTCAGGGGCAAGCAAGGGCTTTTGGTCTTGAGTTTTTATTGAGAAAAAACTCAGGAAAACTAAAAGGGTTTCTGGCTTATACACTATCTAAATCAGAACAACGTACACCGGGTAGAAATGCAAGTGAAATAGGCATCAATAATGGAGAGTGGTACAATACTCCTTTTGATAAAACTCACGATGTTTCTATAAACGCTTCCTATGATTTAAATAGCAAATGGCGTTTTGGAGGAAATTTTTTATATCAAACTGGACAACCCACTAATTTCCCTGTTGGTCAGTTTCAGTTTCAGGGTATTGTGATTCCAACTTTTGGACCTCGTAATGAACAGCGCTTACCTAATTTTCATAGGCTGGATCTAAGTGCCACACTCACCCCGAGCAAAAATAAAATACGCAAGTGGGATGCAGAATGGATTTTTAGTCTCTATAATGTTTATAATCGTATGAATGCTGCTTCAATTAATTTTAGACAAAATGTAGATACCGGTAATAACGAAGCAATTAGAACTTCGATTTTTGGGGTAATTCCTGCCGTTACTTATAATTTTAAATTTTAAACTACTAGATATGAACCTAGGCCTAAAAAATACTGCTGCATATCTACATAAGCTAGCCTTGCTATTTATGTTATTCCTTAGTTTTTTATCTTGTGAAGAGGTGATTGATGTAGAGCTAGATAGTGAAGCTCCAAGGTTGATTGTAGATGCCTTGATTAGAGTAGATACCTCGCAACAGCTCACAAATGCTACTATTAGAGTGTCTTTATCGTCTTCGTTTTTTGATGAGATTCAACCTGCTATCTTGGATGAAATGAGTATCCAAAACTCTAATACAGGCATTTTTATTCCCTACGAGCCTGTCCCAGGAGAACCAGGCTTATATCGCCCGTTTCCAACTACAGTATCGCCAGTAGTAAACAATATGATTCTCACTACCGCACTTCTTGACACTACAGATTCCTATATATTAAATGTGCGTTATCAAGATGACTTATTTTTAGCCAGCACTCGTTTTGTTCCTACCTCAGATATAGATCTGGTAGTTCAAGGAGAAGGAGGGCTTTTTGATGAAGATGATACTGAGGTTGTAATAACCTTTACAGACACACCTGATCGAGAAGATTTTTATGTTTTTGACTTTGATTTTGATGAATTCATTACTTCTCCAGACGAGTTTTTTATGGGACAGCAGTTTTCATTCTCATTTTTCTATGACACAAACCTAGAGCCTGGAGACGAAGTAAATATTAGCATTTTAGGCGCCGAAGAACCCTTCTTTGATTTTATGAATGGTCTATTAGAGCAAAGTCAACAGGGTGCAAATGGACCTTTCCAAACACCAACAGCAACGGTAAGAGGCAATATTTTATTAGCTGAAGGCATAGACAATATTGAGGTTTTTAATAATTTGGATAGAGTAGATGATTTTGTCTTAGGCTATTTTGCTATCGCGCAGGAATTTTCATCTTCATTAGTTATTGAATAGTTAGTGTTACGCTTTCGCGAAAGCGTAACAACCCACATTCTTTTTTATTTTATAACTGCAATACCTACTTTAGCATGGCTATGGGGAAATATCTACTAATTTTAGTTTTTGTAATATGGGGTTTGACCTCTGGAAATGCTCAAGGAGATCCTCCTGCAGACTATTTTGAGAGCCCATTAGAAATACCTCTTGTACTTGCGGGCACCTTTGGAGAATTAAGAAGCAATCATTTTCATAGTGGTCTAGATATAAAAACACAACGCAAGCAAGGGCTTAAAGTTCTTGCGGCAGCAGATGGCTCCGTAAGCAGAATTAAAATAGCACACTATGGTTATGGCAAAGCACTTTATCTTACTCACCCTAATGGTTATGTTACGGTGTATGCGCATCTTCAAAAATTTGGTCCCGCGATTGAAGCCTACATCAAAAAGCAACAGTATAAAAAAGAAAGTTTTGAAATTGAACTTTTTCCAAATAGCGATTTACTAAAAGTCGCACAAGGAGAAGTAATAGGTTACAGTGGGAATACTGGAAGTAGTGGCGGACCGCACCTCCATTATGAAATACGAGACAAAAACTCTCGGCCTATGAATCCATTATTATTTGGGATCGATATTCTGGATTCAAAAAGACCTACGGTGAGCCGAGTAATTGCTTATCCATTAGATGAAAACTCTGCTATCAATCAATCTTCTAATCCATTAGAATTGCGCCTTACCCAACAAGCAGATGGCTCGTTTTTAGCAGAGAGTATACAGGCACAAGGAAGGATTGGTATTGGTATAAGTACTATAGATCAGCAGGACCTCGCCGTAAATAAAAACGGTATCTATTCGATTCAGACAACCTTAAATGGTAATACTAATTTTGAAGTGCAAATGGATAAATTCTCCTTTGCAGAAACCCGTTATCTCAATCGTATGATTGACTATGCGTATTTCCAAAGAAAAAAGAGTCGCGTTCAAAAACTATTTATAGAAGAGAACAACCCTCTAAGCATATATAAGAATGTTCAAGATAATGGAGAACTATTTATTGAAGATGGCTTATCCTATGAGTATAATATCGAGGTCAATGATTATAAGAACAATACTACCCGTATAAGTATACCCATTTTAGGAAAGACCGATAGCATCAAAATGCTGAAAGAGAATGTAAGCACTGACCATTATGTTTATGCAAACCAAAACTTTACTTATGAAGAAGGTAAGTTTCATGTGTATATCCCCAAAGGAGCCCTTTATGAGGATGCTTTTTTAGACCTAAATGTTTCTGGGGATGCACTCACCTTGCATAACAAAGAAATCCCATTACATAAAAATGCGGTGATTAGCTATGACATATCAGAATACCTGCCAGAAGATAGAGAAAAACTGTATTTAGGCATCCTTAATTATAAGGATGAAGTCTATTACTCTGGTGCAAGAATTAAAGATGATAAACTTAGTTGCTCAACGCGCAATCTTGGCACGTATAGTATAGGATTGGACAAAGCACCTCCTAAGATTAACCCACAAAATTTTAATGATGGTAAATGGATGTCTAAGTATAGATATCTAAAATTTAAAATAGAAGATGACAAAAGTGGTATTAAAGGGTATCGTGCAACGGTAAATGGGAAATTTATTCTAATGGAGTATGATTATAAAACTAAGTCCCTCGTGCACGATTTTAATGATAATACCGTTACAGATACAGAGAACAATTTAAAAATCATTGTTACAGATAATGTAGGGAATAGTAGTACCTTCGAATCAACCTTTTTTAGAAAAAAATAAATCCTTTGAAAAACCAATACGCTTACCTTCTTATAGCACTATTATTTACCACAATTAAGGTTTATGGGCAAACGGCAACACTTAGAGGTATTGTCTTAGATGAGAATAGCACGCCTGTTTTAGGTGCGTCTGTCGCTTATGATGAAAATGGAATCGCAACCAATGAAAATGGATTCTATTTACTCACCATACCAGCAGACCAAGATGTTACCGTCACCATATCCTATGTGGGACTGAAAAAGATAACACAAACCTTTAATTTAAAACCGAACGCAAATGTTGAGTTCAATCCAGTACTCAGAACTGATATTGAGCAATTAGGAACAGTGATTATTAATTCAAATACTAGAATACGGGAACGCGTACAAGGTATTATCACTTTATCACCTGAGATAATAAGAAATACTCCCGGGGCTAATGCTGGTGTCGAGAATCTCTTAAAATCACTACCAGGAGTAAGCAACAATAATGAGTTGAGCACGCAGTATGCCGTTCGAGGTGGAAACTTTGACGAGAATCTAGTTTACGTAAATGAAATAGAAGTATATAGGCCCTTTCTCGTACGATCTGGACAACAAGAAGGATTGAGTTTTGTAAATAGTGATCTCGTAAGAAATGTAAATTTTAGTGCAGGTGGCTTTCAAGCAAAATATGGCGATAAATTATCCTCCGTACTTGATATAACCTATAGACGTCCAACTAGTTTTGGAGCAAGTGTGGATGCAAGTTTATTAGGTGCTAGCATCTCTGCCGAAGGCATTTCTAAGGATGGTAGATTAACCGCTATTGGAGGTATACGTTACAGGGATAACAGTTTACTTGTAGATGCGAGACAAACCGAAACAAATTTTAGACCTAGATTTTTTGATGCGCAAACCTATTTAACCTATCAGGTAAATTCTAAACTACAGATAGACGCTCTTGGTAGTGTTGCTGTAAATGATTATGACTTTCAGCCATTAACAAGGCAAACAAATTTTGGAACGATCCAAAATCCTGTTGCCCTCGTTGTCTTTTTCGAAGGACAAGAAGAAGATCGTTACGATACTTATTTCAGCGCTCTTAAGGGCACTTACCAAGCTAATGATGATCTTACTTTAAAACTTATAGGTTCTGTATATCATACACAAGAACAGGAGTTTTTTGACATTTTTGCAGACTATAGACTGGGGACACCTAATACCAATATTGGGGATGAAAACTTAGGTGAAGTTGAATTTACGCAGGCAGTAGGAAGCCAGCTTACCCATGCTAGAAACCAATTAGATGCACTTTTTGTAAACATAGAACATAAAGGGAGCTACCTTAAAAATGAGCATCAGATAGACTGGGGTATAAAATATACTCATGAAGATATAAGAGATCGCTTGGAAGAATTTGAAGTTATAGACTCTGCAGGATTCTCAATACGCCCGCCTATTGTAGATTTTGTAAATGAACAACCCTTTGAGCCGTTTAATGCACCTCTAGAACCTTTTATTAACATTAGAGCTAGAAATGATGTACAAATAGATCGCGTATCTGGCTTTGCGCAATACAGTAAACGCAGTGATTGGGGAGAAAATGAAGTATGGATTAATGCGGGAATAAGAGCGCATCAATGGACTGTAAGTGGCCAAGATATCCAATCAAATACACAAGTAACGGTTAGTCCTAGAGCACAGTTTAGTATTAAACCTTCTTGGAATAAAGACATGCTCTTTAGATTTTCTGGAGGTATATATAATCAGCCGCCGTTATATAGAGAATTAAGAGACTCGATAGGCCAAGTTAGACCGGAAGTAAAAGCTCAAAATTCATTTCACGCCGTTGTAGGCCATGATTGGAGTTTTCAGTTATGGGACAGACCATTTAAACTAGTATCTGAGGCCTATTATAAGGGGCTAACAAATGTAAATCCTTATACTTTAGAAAATGTAAGAATTCGATATAGAGCTACCAATAATGCCGTTGCTAGAGCATATGGCCTTGATGCAAGACTCAATGGAGAGTTTGTGCCTGGTACAGAGAGTTGGATTAGTGTAGGCGTGCTTAAAACCGAAGAAAATATAGACAACAGAGGTTATATCCCTAGACCTACCGATCAACGGTTAAAGGTTGCATTCTTGTTTGAAGATTATGCCCCCCAGATTCCAAGCTTAAGGTTGTATCTTAATATGATTTACCAAACAGGTTTACCAGGAGGTTCCCCCAGTTTTGCAGACCCTTTTATATTTGCTGAGCTGCCTAGATTAAGAGATTTCTTTAGAGCAGATGCTGGTTTTTCTTATGTCTTTACAGACGACCAAAAGCGGTTTGAAAAAGGACATTGGTTACATCCTTTTAAACAATTAAGCGCAGGTTTCGAAATCTATAATATTTTTGATCGTCAAAATTCTATCACCAATACTTTTGTTAGGGATGCGAGCACACAACAGCAATTTGCCATACCTAATTTTTTAACTCCAAGAGTTTTTAATGTAAGGGTGCGTGCGAAACTTTAAGTGTTTACAAACTCTTTAAGCACATCGACCACATAATCTACTTGCTCTATTGTATTGTAGGAAGAAAATGAAAAACGCACACTGGGTTTAGATAAATCTTCTGGATCTAATACCTCACTTAAGACGTGAGATCCCTTATCACTTCCACTCTGGCAAGCACTGCCCTTAGAGCAGGCAATCCCTTTAAGATCTAGTTGAAAAAGTAACATTAAGGCTTTTTCTTGAGGTACTGGTAAACAAACATTCAGTAATGTATAGGTGCTCTTATCAGAAAAGGCACAATTACCATTAAGCTTCGCTTTTGGGATTTCTTGCTTGAGCCTGTCTGCAAAATATTGCTTTATCCCCGCTACATAAGCCCTATCTTTTTCAAGGTGTGAATAAGCCATTTGTAATGATTTTGCTAGCCCAACAATATTATGAACAGATTCGGTTCCAGCTCTAAGACCTCTTTCTTGAGAACCTCCAAAGATCAATGGTTTCAACCCACTATTTTTTTTAACATAAGCAAAACCAACTCCTTTGGGACCGTGAAATTTATGAGCGCTAGCCGCTGCAAAATCAATAGGTATATCCTGCACATCTATAGGGTAATGACCAATACTTTGAACCATATCAGAATGCACTAATGCATTATGAGACTTACAAAGCTCTGCTATCGCTTTAATATCTATAATATTACCAATCTCATTATTGACATGCATTAAACTTACTAAGGTCCTTTTATCACTCTCTTTAAGCAATGTTTCTAGATGCTTTTCATCTGGAGTTCCACAAGGTTTTAAATTGACATATTCTAAAGCAATCTTATGTTGCTCTGCCATTTCTTGCGTGGCATGTAATACAGCATGATGCTCAATTTTAGATGTAATTAAACGCTGTACTCCAAGATCTCTAACTGCACTGTTTATGACTAGATTATCTGCTTCTGTTCCGCCAGAGGTGAAAATAATTTCCCCCGCAGTACAATTTAGAATTCCAGCAATCGTTTTTCGTGCGTTTTCAATTTGACTTTTTGCTGTTCGTCCAGCTGCGTGAGTAGAAGATGGATTCCCGGGCACCTCTAGCATTACCTTCATCATCTCTTCAGCTACTTCAGGATGAATTTTTGTCGTTGCCGCATTATCAAAATAAACTTGAGTCATAGAGCGTTTATTGGGTTATGAATATAACAACAAAAGTAAATGAAATTAAATTATTTTTCGCGAAAGCGTTTATAATCCTATTAGTCTTATTTTTGTGAATTAATTTATTGCTATGAGAATCCTTTTTGTGTTATTGTGCTTTGCATTATGTCTCCAGTCTTGTGATGATGGAGATATTGTGGTAAGTAACTTTGATTTTGAAGAATCAACCCTAGAACGTTGTGACAATTTTGATTTTGTATTTTTTAAAATCCAGAGTGATTCTAATGAAAGTATTGCGTTAGCATTTACGAGCACGCAGGATTTTTTAACCCAGCCTTCAGATATAGAATTTGATTTAAGCGGTGATGATCAAGTAGTTTACAGAAGGTTTGCTAGCGAAGTAACAAGCGACTATTTTTGCAATCCTATACCACCTACTTCTCCCTCTGTAAGTGAAGAGTTAGTAAGTGAAACTGGACGTATATCTATCACCACAGTAGGAAC
>JALZVV010000135.1 GCA_023299935.1 Dokdonia sp. | reverse complement strand
GTTTCAAATTCTTCTTTAAAAATGGTAAACATCGCTTCAAAACTATGGATATCTCCTTGTTGCAATGTAATGACGGGAGGTTGAGAGGCTCCAAAAAACAAAATACCATTACATGACACTTCGTGATCGTGGTCTCGTATACAATAAAATTCACGATTAAATGCAATGGCAATGATGCCAGATTCTTTTGGGATTTCAAGAATATTAAGGGGTGTGCAAAATACAACTTGATGCTGTTGTAGCCTTATCGTATATCCGTCAATACTAAGATCGCGGTCGCTATCCTTTGCCCATAATATTTTATAGTAGCCAGTGTTCTTTAATAAATCTTGCGCCGGACCACAATTAAAATCGGTTAGGATAAGCGAACTTTCTTCAATCTTGCTGATGTAGCTTAACTTCATCTTGCAAATAAAAGAAATATTAAATAATTTAAAGGGATAATATACAATATGATTTGTTGCTGTTTTTAGCGGCCCCAGCCTCTAATCTACTGCTACTTCCCAATACAAAAATTAGCAAAGATATTGCCTAGCAACTCATCGTTAGTAACCTGTCCGGTAATCTCCCCAAAATGATACAAGGCTTCTCTAATATCAATCGCCATAAGGTCGCCAGAAAGATCTGTGTCTAGACCATATTGTACCTTTTCTATTTCTTCTAAAGCTTTGATCAGAGCATCGTAGTGACGGGAGTTAGTCACAATAGTTTCGTCATTACGCAAGGCCCCTGTATTTACAAAATCCAGAAGTTTTGCCTTAAGCGTGTCTACTCCGTTTTTTTCTTTGGCAGAAAGCACGAGCAAGTCTGGGATTAGGTCTGTAAGTGCAGTGATTTCTTCTTTTGTGAGTTGGTCAGCCTTATTAGCAACAACAAGCAAAGACTTTAAAGGAAACTGATTCCTTATCTTCTCAATCTCCCGCAACACTTCCTTATACCTCTCTCCCTCTGGGAGAGATGCCGAAGGCAGAGAGGGTTTTTCTGGGAGACCTGCCTGCCGGTCAGGCAGGGATGCTGAAGGCAGAGAGGGTTTTTCTGGAAGAGATGTACCAAAAGTAGTATGGTTTGCATCAAACAAATACACCACTACCTGTGCTTGTCCTATCTTCTCAAAAGTCTTTTTGATACCCAGACCTTCTATCGTGTCTGTGGTCTCACGTATACCTGCCGTATCTATAAAACGGAAACCTATGCCTCCTATAGCAATTTCATCTTCTATCGTATCACGGGTCGTTCCTGCAATATCAGAAACAATAGCACGCTCTTCATTAAGCAAGGCATTGAGTAGGGTAGACTTACCCACATTAGGTTCGCCCACAATCGCTACGGGAATACCATTCTTAATCACATTACCTGTAGCAAAAGAATCTATAAGGCGTTTAAGTACTTTAGTAATACGAGCTATGAGCTCTTTAAACTGAGTGCGATCTGCAAACTCTACATCTTCTTCAGAGAAGTCTAGTTCTAATTCTATAAGTGAAGCAAAGTTGAGTAACTCCTGGCGTAGTTGTGCAATTTCATTAGAAAAACCACCACGCATTTGTTGCATCGCGATTTGGTGCGAAGCCTCATTATCACTAGCGATAAGATCTGCCACAGCTTCTGCTTGTGACAAGTCCATCTTTCCATTAATAAAAGAGCGTAGGGTAAATTCTCCAGCTTGTGCTGCTCTACAGCCTGAGCGCAATAGCAGTTGAATAATCTCCTGCTGTATGTAACTAGATCCGTGGCAAGATATCTCCACCGTAGGTTCACCAGTATAAGAGTTTGTGCCTTTAAAAAGCGATACCAATACTTCATCTACAGTGCGCTCCCCATCCTTTATATGACCCAAATGAATCGTATGGGTTTTCTGGTCTGCTAATACTTTACCACGTACCGATTTAAATAATGGAGAGCAAATAGCAATGGCCTGTTCTCCAGAAATGCGTATTACAGCGATAGCTCCTGCACCTGCAGGACTCGCTAGAGCAACTATGGTATCTTGTACATTCATTAACGCAAAATTAAGCAATCGTGTAACAAATCACTGCCTAGAGCTACATATATAGTAATCAATCAAAAAATTACACTTATGGAAATTGTAAATCAATACACTGCAAAAAGAGAAGACAAACAACTATTAGTATTAACACATCTCTCTCAATTACTAGATTATGTAACAGGTTTTGGTGGTTTTATCGTGCCGCTCGTTTTATGGCTGGTCAATAAAGACAGAGTAGTGGCTATGGATGAACACGGGAAATCTATCCTCAACTTCCAGATTAGTATTTTTCTCTATGCTTTATTGAGTATTCCAGCGATATTTCTTTTTGGCTTAGGTATCCTTATGCTCATAGCAGTTGTAGTGCTCGCCTTTGTATTGCCTATCGTAAATGCCGTTAAAGCAAACAATGGAGAAAAACCTAATTACTATATCTCCATTCCTTTTTTTAGTTAAAACAGGGATTAGGGATTAGTATGAAATTTATAGGGCCTCCTAACAACTTGAACTAAAACTTGAGCTTAGATTTCGGCTTCAATTTCAATTTCATTTTACTCCCTAAGATGTTTCCTGTCCATCCAGAAAGTGCCAAAAGGAACGATAGAGCATAGCAATACTATGCCTAAAGTTTTGTTGTCCCATTTGCGTTCTGATTTCATCATAATGGCTAGCACGATATAAGCGATAAATAGGAAACCGTGTGCCATACCAATCACTTTGTTAGGAGCGCCATTGTCCCAAAAATATTTGAGGGGCATAGTTACACCAAGTATTAATAGATAGGAAACGCCTTCTAAAAAACTGGTAATTCTAAACGTTTTGAGCATCGTTATATTTTTTTTGTAAAGATACTTTGCACCTTGCATTTATACATAAAAAGAAGGTGTTTTTTATGCTTTCGCGAAAGCATAAAACTCCTGTTATCCGTATCTTTAACTTATGAATCAACTCAAAGGAAAAGTGGCCTTGATTACAGGCGGCACAAAAGGAATAGGATATGGTATTGCTCAGGCTTTACTGGCGCAAGGTATGCGCGTTGCAATTACAGGAAGAACACAAGAAAGTGCCACCACTGCTGCCGAAAGTTTAGGTAGACTAGGAGAGGAGGTACTTGCGCTAAGATCTGATGTTACAACATATAGTAGCCAAGAAGAAGCGGTATCAACGGTGATTGACCAATGGGGACAACTTGATGTTTTAATCGCTAATGCTGGTGTAGGGCATTTTGCTTCAATCACAGATTTAAGCATTGACCAATGGAATGAAACTATAGATACAAATCTCACTGGTGTCTTTTATTCTGTTAAAGCGAGCTTAGCACCAATCAAAAAATCAAAAGGCTATATAATCACTATTGCCAGTCTTGCAGGCACTAATTTTTTTGCAAAAGGAACGGCCTATAATGCTAGTAAATTTGGCTTGACAGGATTTACCCAAGCCTTGATGTTAGATTTACGAGATGATGATGTAAAAGTGAGTACCATAATGCCAGGTTCTGTAAGTAGTCATTTTGGAGGACGCTCTCCAGAAGATGGTAAAGACTGGCGTATACAACCAGAAGATATAGGTCAGATTACGGTAGATTTACTCAAAATGCATCCTAGAACATTACCCAGTAAGGTAGAAGTGAGACCCAGTAAAACGGCTTCTAAATAATTTTTTTAATCACGCGTAATTTATGAGTATGCGCCCGCTGCTCTACATTATAAATACCAGAGTGGTCTAGACGGTCAATACGCACTTGACCGTGTGCGTGGATGATATGGTTATCTTCCATAATAATACCTACGTGCACGATAGTACCTTCTTCATTATCAAAAAAGGCAAGGTCGCCAGGCTCACTTTCTTCTATAAAACTCAGCGCTTCTCCTAGCGTGGCTTGCTGTGAAGCGTCTCTCAATAGTTTATGGCCGTTTAAACGATACACCATTTGCGTAAACCCCGAGCAATCTATGCCAAAGTGTGTTCTGCCGCCCCATAAGTAAGGAGTTCCTACAAACAATAAAGCGGTATCTACTAAGGCGGTTTTCTTCTGTTTGCCTTCGGTACTCGGCCCCTCATAAGTTCCTTTGGTCAAGCTTAAGGTATGGACTGCACTGCCCATAACGGTAGTAAGTAATTGCTGTTGAGCCGTAGTAATAAATTGTACAGGATCTGAAATGAGTTGCTGGGGTTGCGCTTTCGCGAAAGCGTATTCTTCCTCAGTAATCTCCTTATACTGCTTATTATCTATCCAACCCTCATACTTGTCGTGAAGTAAGCGGATACGGCTCCATTTTTTACGTTTTTCAGGCACCTTAAATACTTCACCATATAACAACTGATTCACCAGTTCTGACGGGTCAGAAGGTTCAGCGCGCATAGGTACAATACTTAGGGTGCAAATGCCGTAAATCATGGAGTGCTTGGTTTATACGTTTTCAATAACCATCGCAGAAGCACCGCCACCACCATTACATATCGCAGCAGCTCCTAATTTTCCATTGTTTTGTTTGAGAACGTTTATTAGCGTAATTAAAATACGCACACCACTACATCCTAGCGGGTGACCCAAGGAAACTGCACCTCCATTTACATTTACATTTTCTGCAGTAAGACCTAATATCTTCATATTAGCAAGACCTACAACAGCAAAAGCTTCGTTAAATTCAAAAAAGTCAATATCATCTTGTGCCACACCAGCCTTAGCAAGTGCTTTAGGCAATGCTTTAGACGGCGCTGTGGTAAACCATTCCGGTTCATGGGCAGCATCTGCAAAGCTTTTTATTATACATAAAGGTGTAAGTCCTAACTCGGCGGCTTTTTCTTCACTCATCATAACTACAGCTCCAGCTCCGTCATTTATGGTTGATGCATTTGCTGCGGTTACCGTTCCATCTTTACTAAAAGCAGGACGTAGGTTAGGAATTTTTTCCATACGCACATTACTGTATTCTTCGTCTTTGGATACAATTACATCATCTCCACGTCTTTGTGGTACAGCTACAGGAACAACTTCATTATCAAATTTTCCAGCATCCCATGCCGCAGCACTGCGGGTATAGGATTGTATAGCAAAGGCATCTTGGTCTTCACGACTAAACTCATATCGTCCGGCACAAGCATCTGCACAAACGCCCATCGCATTACCATCATAGGCATCCACAAGACCATCTTTTTGCATGCCATCAATCATAGATTGAGGGCCAAATTTATGTCCGTTCCTTAAGTGTACATAGTGTGGAATTCTACTCATATTTTCCATTCCGCCGGCTACTACAATATCGTTATCACCTAACATTATAGATTGTGCCCCTTGCATTACTGCTTTCATCCCAGAAGCACATACTTTATTTATTGTGGTACACGGCACAGTATCCGGTATACCAGCATTTATGGCTGCTTGTCGTGCTGGAGCTTGACCCACACCAGCTTGTACTACATTACCCATTAATACTTCTTGAACTTGAGAAGGATCTAGATTAATTTTGTCTAAAGCACCTTTGATAGCGATACTACCTAATTTACTTGCAGAAACAGATGACAATGCTCCAAGAAAGCTTCCTATTGGAGTTCTTGCAGCAGCGACTATAGCAACATTTTTACTCATAATAATGTATTTGTTTTGGGTCTTTTTTTGTTCGTACGAATGTAATAAAAAATGACCTATTCTTGGCGAAGGAATGGGAGGAGACTATTAAAATATAATCAACAATTATTTAGTACATTCGTGATTAAGATACTACCTATGTCGTCTTTTAAGAGATCCTTTTACAAACATCAAGATCTAATATATAAATTACTGCTTATTGTTGTGAGTGCAGTACTTATTGTTTATTTCTTTCCTAAAAGCGGCAAATTTCAATATAATTTCCAAAAAGGTTTCCCTTGGTCTTATGAAAACCTTTATGCAGATGAGGATTTTGCCATTCTCAAAAGTGAGGATGCCTTAGCTAAGGAACGCCAGTCAATGCAGGAACAGAGTATTCTTTATTTTGATTATGACGCAACAGCGATTACTGCGGCTATACAAAAATGGGATTCTGAAGTACCTACTACTTTTCCAGATACGATTTTTACTGGGAATCAGTTGGCTCAGATTACTACCTATGGCAAAGGGGTGTTGAAAGATCTTTTTAAAAAAGGTATTATAGTTTCTCGTTTAGATTATAATACCGACCGCCTAGTTTATTTGAAAGAAGGAGCAAATGTCTCTCAGATTGCTTTTGGCCAACTCAAAACATCAGAAGAGGCAATATCCTACATAGAGAATGAAGTGCGACAGGGTGCTTTTGCAGGAAATAGTTCGCGTTTATTACAGCTGTTTTACGAAACGGTCTCTGCGAACACTATTTTCAATGCAGAGCTCACTCAGAATGCGCTTAATGAAGAACTATCTCAGATATCTGGGACTAGAGGGGTAGTCACTAAAGGAAGTCGTATCATCACTAAAGGCGAGTCTGTAGATGGGGAGGTGTATCAAAAAATGGTTTCGCTTAGAGCAAAATATGAGTCCCAAGAATTTAGCGCCTCGCGCTATAATTGGATCGTTTTTGGATATACGCTATTGGTAATACTAGCCTTAATCATGTTAATGCTGTTTATCAAAACCTATAGGGAAGAAGTGTATAAAAATCATACTAAAGTAACCTTCATCTTTTTTAATGTTTTGGTAATGGTCCTATTAACCACAGCGGTGGTGAAGTTTAAACCTAACTTTGTCTATGTGGTTCCTTTGTGTATTTTACCTCTTATAATCAAAGCATTTTTTGATGCAAGATTGGGCTTATTCACGCATGTAATAGCCATATTGCTTTTAGGCTTTATTGTGCCTGACAGTTTTGAATATTTCTTTTTACAGGTGATAGCAGGTATCGTAACCATATTAAGTGTACCAGAACTTTATAAACGAGCAAACTTGTTTATATCGGTAGGGCAGATAACCCTTATTTATCTCGTAGCTTATTTTGCCTTTACTATTATTCATCAAGGTGGGGTAGAAGCATTGGAGTGGGGCACCTTTGGACTTTTTGTGCTTACGGGCCTAGCCACTTTGTTTGTGCAACCCCTTATCTATATTTACGAGAAGATTTTCGGTTTAGTAAGTGATGTTTCATTACTAGAATTGTCTGATACAAATTCAAAACTTCTGAAACAATTGGCAGATGAGGCGCCGGGTACCTTTCATCATAGTCTCAATGTGGCTAACCTAAGTGAGGCCGCAGCTAATGAGATAGGAGCTAATGCTATGCTAGTGAGAGTAGGTGCTTTGTATCACGATATTGGTAAGATAGGGAATCCTACAGATTTTACAGAAAATCAAGCGACAGGGATTAACAGTCATGATGATTTATCCCCTAGAGAAAGTGCACGTATCATTATCGATCACGTTATAGATGGTATAGAAATCGCTCGTAAGAATAAACTCCCTGATCGTGTAATTGATTTTATCAGAACCCATCATGGAACAAGTACGGTACATTATTTTTATATGAAGGAAAAGGAGAATAATGAAGATGCTGCTATTAGTGATTTTCAGTATCCTGGGCCATTACCCTTTAGCAAAGAAACGGCAATATTAATGATGGCAGATAGTGTGGAGGCTGCCAGTAAAAGTCTTAAGACACCAACATCTACCCTTATAGACGCTTTTGTAGAGAAGATTATTAAAAAGCAAATGGACGAAGGACAGTACCTCAATGCAGATATCACCTTTAAGGAGATTCAAAAAATTAAAAAGGTTCTCAAAAAGAAGCTTAATAATATGTACCATCTACGTATAGAATACCCAGAATAGGGCATAGTGTTTCAATAAAAGGTGTACCACTTTTGCAGAAGCGTAAAACACAAAATAAAGACGCCTTACCTTAGTGCAGGATAGGTTTCTGGGTTTACTTCGTGCATTATTCCATAAATCTTTTCGAAAATATCTTCTGCCGAAGGTTTTGAGAAATAATCTCCGTCGGTACCATAAGCAGGTCTATGGGCCTTAGAGGCCAGTGTTTGTGGCTTACTGTCAAGATACTGATATGCGTTTTGCTCATCAAGAACCTGTTGCAATAAGTAAGCACTAGCGCCACCTGGCATATCTTCATCAATCACAATTATTCTGTTAGTCTTCTGAACACTTTTTACCACATCGTGAGCGATGTCAAAGGGCAATAGGGATTGGGCATCAATAACTTCTATATTAATTCCTACCGTTAACAAGTCTTTGGCAACATCTTCTACAATACGTAAGGTGCTTCCGTAGGATAAGACTGTGATATCAGTTCCTTCTATTACAGTTTCTACAACGCCTATAGGGGTTTTGTATTCTCCAGGATTAGAAGGAGATTGCTCCTTTAAACGATAGCCATTTAGACATTCTATAACAATAGCGGGTTCATCACTTTCTAACAAGGTGTTATAAAAACCAGCTGCTTTTGTCATATTACGAGGGGTTAGGATATACATCCCACGCAAGAGGTGGATGATGGCTCCCATTTGAGACCCACTATGCCAGATTCCTTCTAGTCTGTGCCCTCTTGTTCTCACAATTAAAGGGGCTTTTTGTCTCCCGTGAGAACGGTATCTTAAGGTAGATAAATCATCACTCAAAATCTGCACGGCATATAATAAGTAGTCTAAGTACTGAATCTCTGCAATAGGGCGCAGGCCACGCATTGCCATTCCTATACCTTGACCAATAATGGTTGCTTCTCTAATACCGGTATCTGCTACCCGTAACGCGCCATATTTTTCTTGTAGACCTTCTAATCCTTGATTCACATCACCAATAGCTCCTGCATCTTCGCCAAAAACCAAGGTATTAGGGTGCTTATCAAAAATAGCATCAAAATTATCTCTAAGTACAACACGTCCATCTACGGGCTCTTCATCTCCATAAATCGGCGCTACTTCCTTAATAGCGGTTGCTACCGTATTCTGTTCTTCACTATAAAGGTGGGCGCTGTATTCTGGTTGCGTTTTAGCAATAAAATCATTTATCCATTGCAGGAGTATCTGCTTTGCTTCTAATTCTTCACCTAATACATAACGCAATGCTTTGCGGGCAGCCTTTAGAGAATCACTTTTATTAGGTTCTGTATTCTCAACTAAAGTTGAGATAAGAGGTTTGATAAAATTACCATTTGCAGATTGCTCACTAAGCTGTGTAAGTATCTGTATAATTTGTTCTTTTCCTTCTTGTAGGGGTTTTGCAAAGTTTTGCCAAGCGAGTTTCTTAGCATCTCTCACTTCCTTTTTAACACTCTTATCTAACGCATCGAGCTCTTCTGGAGTTGCCATTCCCTGGCTAATGAGCCAGGCTCTAAATTTTACATTACAATCATTCTCGCGCTCCCAAGTAAGGCGAGCCTCATTTTTATAACGCTCGTGAGAACCCGAGGTAGAGTGGCCTTGTGGTTGTGTAAGCTCTGTTACGTGTACTAAAACAGGAACGTGCTCTTCTCGTGCGATGGCTCCCGCTCGCTCATAAGTATCTACAAGGGCCGGATAATCCCACCCTTTTACTTCTAGGATTTCATAGCCTTTATCTTCATCATCACGCTGGAATCCAATTAATATTTTTGAAATATTCTCCTTTGTAGTTTGATGTCTTGCGTGTACTGAAATACCGTATTCATCATCCCAGACACTAATCACCATAGGTACTTGTAGTACCCCAGCTGCATTAATGGTCTCAAAGAAAAGCCCTTCACTGGTACTTGCATTTCCTATAGTACCCCAAGCAACTTCATTGCCGTTATTAGAAAAATTTTCTTGTTGTGTGCCAGGTACTTGTCTATAAATTTGTGAGGCTTGTGCAAGACCTAGCAGTCTTGGCATCTGTCCAGCAGTAGGGGAGATATCTGAACTAGAATTCTTTTGCTCTAAAAGATTTTTCCAATTACCGTTCTCATCTAAACTGTGTGTGCTAAAATGACCTCCCATTTGCTTTCCTGCACTCATAGGATCGTGGGCAAGATCAGTATGAGCATATAATCCAGAAAAAAACTGCGAAATATTAAGCTCATTAATCGCCATCATAAACGTCTGATCTCTATAATAACCAGACCTAAAGTCTCCATTTTTAAAGGCACGTGCCCAGGCGAGTTGCGGAAGCTCCTTTCCATCTCCAAAAATTCCAAACTTAGCTTTACCTGTTAATACCTCACGTCTTCCTAATAGACTACACTCCCTACTTGTAACAGCCATTTTATAATCCTGAAGAACACTTTTTTTAAAGTCTTCAAAAGACAATACCGTTTTTGTAGATGATTTATTAGCCATATAAGAACAAGAGTTTATGAGTTACAAAAATACAGAATTTAAGCGAAATTGACCTAAGGGTAAAATGCTAAAATTTTGACATAAAACAGTATTTCTGTTATATTTATTGATAAAAAAGCAAAAAATATTGAAAATTTTCGGGTTGACTAAGAATATTCTAAGAATTGAGCTTTCGCGAAAGCTTAATTATATCAATACCATTTTCTAGTGAACAGTCGTATAACAGTGTCAATACTTAACTCGACCTGAAAACGGATGCGTTCTTCATAGTTAGGCTGACCAATTTCCCATCCAAGATTAGAATACAAGGGGAAGAAGAGTTCAAAAAAGTCATCTAGTAAACTCACTTGGATACCACTATCGTAGACTATACGACCCGGTTCACCTAAACTCTTGATATAACCTAAGTCGCCATAGCCATAAACATACTTCCAGATGGTTGTACTGGCATTGGTGGTAAAAATAAATTGATTGGCAAAAGGATCTAGTAATCTTGATTTAAAACCACCTTCTGCAATAATGATTTGTTGACTAAACAAGCCACTATCATCAGAACGAGCATAATAATTAAAATCAAACAAGTAATCTGTAGGACGGTCTAAGGCAAAACTAAAGAAATCTCCAGAATCTCTTGTCTCGTTATATAAAAAGGTTCCGCCAAAGAAACGCAAGTTTAATTGTCTGTTATTTAAATAGAGATGCCTGTAAAAGGCAGTAGCGCTTACTTTTCCAAAGTTGCGTGCAAATTGCACATCTGTATTCCAGTTAAAGGTGTTTACAATGCCCGGATTGCGATTTGTATATCTAAAATTAAGTACAGAATAGTTAGGGTCCTCCAGTTGAAAGGCAGTATCTGGTGCGGTATCTCTATCAACACTTAAAAAACGAGCAGTAAATACTTGGCGTTTGTCAGACCTTAAATCTTTAGGTCTAAAGGCGATACTGGCAAAGGGTGAGATTCTCCTAAAGAAGAGTCCTTCGGCAAAAGAAAAGGTATTACCCGAAATGCCATAACGCAGGCTAAATAGTTTTCCTTGATCCAGATTGTGCGTATAGGAAATGGCCGCACTACCTACAAGCTTTCTAGAACGCAGCCCAAATTGCGGCTCTAATTTATAGCGAAAACCCTTAGTAAGAATAGTTGTATTGTAAGCCTTTATGCCAGGCGCTAAGCCATCGTAGATATTAAACTCAAAAGTAGGTTGAAAGAAGACCTGACTTTTTGCAGGATCTTCAAAATCTTGAAATAGCTTAAACTGAAGTGGTTTGTCCAGTCCCAGAAAAGCGTTAGGGTTTTTGTAGTTATCCCTAAGATTATACTCTGGAATAACCTTGTCATAATTGAGAATAAGTCTATCCACACTATCTTTAGGATAAAAGATAGATTTTTCTGTATCTATATTTTCTACCCAGCGTTTGGATATCAAACTATCGTTTTTAAATCCGAAAATAGAGACTGGCATAGCATTGTCTCCTTTATTCTTTATAGTCACTTTTAAGGAATCGCCTATCGTTTCTGTATCTGATATTTTAAAATCTAATTGCTTGCGAGTAGAGAGGTAATCTGTAAAGAACCAATCGATATCTTTAGGAGCATTTTTTTGCAGTATCTCTTTTAGATTAGTTGATTGCACAGATTGTAAGGCATAGGTTTTATAAAACTCTTTTATACTCTTATCCAAGTATTCGTGTCCTATAAAATCTCCAAGATAATTTAAACCTGCACCAGTTTTATAGGAGGTTCCTATGTTCTTGTTATATTTAATTAAAGAATCATATGGTGTAGAAATAGGTTGATCTATATTGAGCCGTGCTGAATGCATATAAAGCATATTAAACTGGTCATTAAACTCTATTTTGGACCCATAAAATTGCCGCACAAGCCAGTACTTTTCCAGATTTCCAACAATTTTGAGATCTGGATAGAACTCCTCCATATATTGTTGTAATAAATACACCTTTATACCATCCAGAGCCCATCTATCCTGTCTAGGGTTGATAAGAAGAGTGTTGTTTACATAATTATTAATACTGGTTTTTACCAGCTTAATTTCATATTGAAAACCTTCTGGGAAAGGCCGTACAAATTCTGGAAGTTGGTTGAGTCCATAAACGGGACTGTCTTTATAATCCAAATCAGAAACAACAAGTTTATTATGTGGATAAGGACCCAAATTTGTACTCAAAAACTGTGCAATCCTATCCGCTATTAGAGCGCGCATTTGATCCGGTGTAGATTTATCGCTTACATTGGTTACAAGGGTTAGAAAATCTGTTTCTATATTTTCGTAATCAGAATTTTGCCGCAAGTATAAACGCGATCTTACTCTATCCTCACCATTCATTTGGATAATTCTATCTCCCAACTTATAACTTGAGTTTACAACCTTTGTGTCTAAGTCAGTAATGACGTCATATCCGGAAGGGATAGAAAAATTGATATTGAGTTTAGATTTTGGAAAATAACGGTCATCTAGATTTTTATTACTGTAATATATCCATTTCCCATTTTCATAGGGAGCAGGAGTAATAAACCAAAACCGTAAATTATAATCTGCTATACGAGTAACACCATATCGCGTAAATTTTGAATTGGGCAATATAACTTTATAGGTGAGTTTAAGATGATAATCTTCTCCTGGAGCCACTGGCTTATCTAATATAACCTTAAGTACATCAGGCTGTTTATCAGGTCTTTGAAAATCTAGTACACTGTTGCCAGCAGTAATAGATTGAATCTCAGTTCGGCCGCGGTCTTTGTCTTTAGCTAAGTGAAATTTCTTGTTGTAATTTTCATCAAAACGCTTGGCGAGCGGGGTCTGCTTGCCGGAAAAACTATGAGCCCAATCTGTAAGATAGGTTTCTGTCCAAGTATCTTGAGAGGTGTTTTCAAACTTGAGAACCTGCGTGATTTCTATCGCTCTTTCCTCAGGAATTAAACGCGCGTTTATTTGCATATCTGCCTGCCCATAGGAATTACCTATAGCAACTAAAAAGACAGCTAGAAAATAATAGAAACGTTTGATAATCAAATTATGTAAGGATTTAAGGGTAATAGTACTTGTAGTTAAAATTTAGGTTATGCTTTCGCGAAAGCATAACAACTATTAGAAATTAGGGCTTAACTGATATTCTGCATAGAAACTATTAAGCACTTCGATAACCTCGTCTGGCGTGTCTACTAGTTTTATGAGGTCTATATCTTCTGGGCTAATGGTTTTAAATTTATCTCTTAAGGTACTCTTTATCCAATCCATCAAACCAGTCCAAAACGCGGTTCCTACGAGAATAATAGGAAACTTCTGAATCTTATGGGTTTGTATTAAAGTAATGGCTTCAAAGAGTTCGTCTAAAGTCCCGAAACCTCCCGGCATCACTACAAAACCTTGAGAATACTTGACAAACATTACCTTTCTGACAAAGAAATAATCAAAATCTAAGCTCTTATCACTATCAATATAAGGGTTGTCGTGTTGTTCAAAAGGTAAATCTATATTGAGACCAACCGATGTGCCACCTGCGAGATGGGCACCTCTGTTTCCAGCTTCCATAATACCAGGGCCACCACCGGTAATAACACCGTAACCATTGTCTGCTATTTTACCAGCGATCTCAACGGCGAGTTTATAATTTGGATCATCTTCCTTGGTACGAGCACTTCCAAAAACGGACACACAAGGCCCTATTTTACTCATTTTTTCAAAACCGTTTACAAATTCACCTACTATTTTAAAAATAGCCCAAGAATCATTAGTCTTAATCTCGTTCCATCCTTTATGTCTGTTTTCACTTCTCATATTATACTATTATGCTATATTCTAGCGAGTTGTATGTCTATTTCTTTCTTTAAAAATCGTGCCGTATGGCTTTTTTTATCTTTAATTAACTGTTCTGGTGTTCCCTTTGCCACAACTTCTCCACCACCTTTACCTCCTTCATAGCCAATATCGATAATGTAATCTGCCATTTTAACCACATCTAGATTGTGCTCAATGATAAGAATCGTATTGCCTTTGTCTGCAAGTTTGTTCAATACTTCCATAAGGACTCTTATATCTTCAAAATGAAGCCCTGTTGTAGGTTCATCTAGTATATAAAAAGTATTGCCAGTATCTCTTTTACTAAGTTCTGTCGCAAGCTTTATGCGCTGCGCCTCTCCGCCTGATAGGGTTGTAGATTGTTGTCCTAGAGTAATATAACCCAAACCTACGTCTTTTATTGTTTTTAGCTTCCTGTAGATTTTGGGAATATGCTCAAAAAAAGCGGTTGCCTCATTAATAGTCATGGCTAAAACATCAGAAATAGATTTGCCTTTATACCTGATTTCTAGGGTTTCTCTATTAAATCGTTTTCCCTGGCAGGTTTCACACTCCACATGAACGTCTGGTAAAAAGTTCATTTCAATAACACGTAAACCACCGCCTTTGCAGGTTTCGCAGCGACCTCCCTGTACGTTAAAACTAAATCTACCCGCCTTATAGCCTCTTATGAGAGCCTCAGGTGTTTTTGCAAATAGGGCTCTTATTTCTCCAAATGAACCAGTATAAGTAGCAGGATTAGAACGTGGAGTTCGTCCTATGGGTGATTGATTAATATCAATAACTTTATCACATTCGTCTAATCCTTTAATGCTTTTATAGGGCATTGGTACTTTTACGCCATTAAAATAATGTGCATTCATAATAGGGTAGAGGGTCTCATTGATAAGTGTAGATTTACCACTACCAGAAACACCAGTGACCGCAATCATTTTACCCAAAGGAATTTTTATAGAGACATTCTTTAAGTTGTTTCCAGTAGCTCCTTTAAGCTCTATATACTTTCCATTGCCTTCCCGTCTTTGTGCAGGAATGGCTATTTCTTTTTCTCCATTAAGGTATTGGGCAGTGAGTGTAGACTGTAAGAGTAAATCTTCAGGGGTACCTTCACTAATAATTTTCCCTCCAAATTTTCCTGCTCTAGGACCGATATCAATCACGTGGTCTGCGCGTTCTATCATATCCTTATCGTGTTCTACTACAATTACAGAATTTCCAATATCCCTGAGCGATGTCAAGGAATTAATTAACTTCTCATTATCTCGTTGATGCAATCCTATACTCGGTTCATCTAGAATGTATAGCACCCCAACCAATTGCGAACCTATTTGTGTAGCAAGTCTGATACGTTGAGCTTCTCCGCCAGAAAGTGATTTTGAACTTCGGTTGAGAGAGAGATAGGTGAGACCTACATCTACAAGAAACTGAATTCTAGTTTTAATTTCCTTTACGATTTCTGATGCGATCTTTATTTGAGTATTGGAGAGCTTATCTTCTAGTTGGTCAAACCATTCTTTTAACTCTAGCATATCCTTTCCTGCTAAATCGGCAATACTCTGGTCTGTAAATTTAAAATACAAAGACTCTTTACGTAATCTAGATCCATTACATTCTGGGCAAGGAATTTTATCCATATATCCTTTTGCCCATCTTTTTAAAGAGGTCGAGTCACTGGTTTTAAAGGTATTCTCAATAAAATTAGCAACACCTTCAAAATCTATCTTGTAATTGCGGGTAACTCCAAGATCCTTAGAATCTTTTGAAAAGGACTCCTTTCCACCGTATAGTATGAATTGTGTAGCATCCTCTGGAATACTACTTATAGGGTCTGTGAGCTTAAATTCAAACTTATCTGCAATGAGTTGCAATTGTTTAAATATCCAATTGTTTTTATGGGCTCCATGGGGTTCTAATCCACCATTTTTTATGGATTTAGACTTATCTGGAATAATCTTATTGTCGTTTACCGTGTATAATTCTCCTATACCGTTACAATTTGGGCAAGCTCCTTTAGGAGAGTTAAAGGAAAAGTTATTAGGTTCTGGATTAGGATATGAAATGCCTGTTGATGGGCACATCAAATTACGGCTAAAGAATCGCGGCTGCTGCGTTTCTTGGTCTAAAACCATAAGTACATCATCACCGTGATACATTGCTGTATTTATGCTTTCGCGCAAGCGTTTTTCTTCATCTTCTGATCCATTTATGGCAAGGCGGTCAATTACAATCTCAATGTCGTGAGTTTTGTAACGGTCTACCTTCATCCCTTTGGTAATATCGAGAATCTCCTCATCTACACGCACTTTTACAAAGCCTTGTTTTGCAATTTGCTCAAATAATTCACGATAATGTCCTTTGCGAGAGCGCACCACTGGCGCAAGGATATTAATACGTTTGCCTTTATAGGCTTTAGTAATGAGCTGCTGAATCTGTTCATCATTATAACTCACCATCTTTTCGCCAGTATTGTAACTGTAGGCCTCACTAGCTCTAGCATAGAGGAGCCTTAAAAAATCATAAATCTCAGTGATTGTGCCTACGGTAGAGCGCGGACTCTTACTGGTTGTTTTTTGCTCGATAGCAATTACTGGAGAAAGCCCTTGTATCTTATCTACATCAGGACGCTCAAGACCTCCCAGAAACTGTCTGGCGTAGGCAGAGAAGGTTTCAATGTATCTACGTTGCCCTTCGGCGTAAATTGTATCAAAAGCAAGCGAACTTTTGCCACTACCAGAAAGGCCGGTAATCACTACAAGTTTTTCTCTAGGAATAATAACATCTATATCCTTAAGATTGTGCTCTCTGGCACCATATACTTCAATGACGTCTTCGGTTTCTATCATAAATAGGTAAAACATCAAATTTACCTATTTGAGATAACTTTAGAAAACCAGAAGGCTCTTATGATTTTGTTAATGTTTATCCAATTTGTGTGTTGTTATCTACCTGTCTGCGGATAGATAGGAGCATAAGTACTATAATTTGTTCTTTGTATTGATTTCTTGTATGATAAAGGGGTAAACCGAAAGCACAATAAAGAGCAGCATTGCTACAACAACGGCTATAGAGACGTAACTATAAATGGCTGGTAAGACAAACAAAAAGCTAACCAACGGCTGGAATACTCCAAAAAGAATAAGTAATACCATTAGGGAGTAGGAGATATTGATAATTCTAGGAATCCGTTGCCTGGTTTGTAGGGTTAGTTCTAGTAATCTAGGAATAACTTCTTCAGACATTTGCTCTCCAATTTTAGATAAGAGTTCTTCACTAAAGCCCATATCTTGGTATCTCGGTAAATCAAGTTGGATGGCATAGTTAAGTATTTTTTCTTGATGTCTCTCAAAAATTCGATGCACGTCAAGCTCATCTTTAAAAGAGGCATATTTATAACCAAAGAAATGCCAGAGGCCTGAACCTACTTTATGTTCTACCCATTTTTTGAGTATTCTAACATTATAATTTCTAGGGTTGATAAAGGTATCCATCTTACTGTCTGAAGGTTCGGATAAGAGCATCGCTTTGGATTCGAGATACAAACTCTCTGAGTCGCCATACCTATTGTTTTCTTCTATATACTCTAATGCTAGTTTAGACCGCCCTTTGTAAAACTCCTTCATCATAAAAAAGTTAAGATTGGAAAATTCCTCATCAATATATTCCTTAAGCCCAGGAGCCCAAACTTTAGAACGTACTAGTATTTCAATAATATTTCTAAAATGATGTGCTTTTTGGGTAAGGTCATAGAGTTCTTTATGGAGCGAACTGCCAGAATATCGTAACTGATTAGTTTTTGTAAGAATAAAAATAAGCAACACAACCACAAGCAATATACTTATCAAGCATATCACAAGCATCACATTGCTCAAGTTATCTTGCGCAATGCTAGAGGCAGGGAGCCATTTTTGTAGTCCGAGTATAATTGCAACACACGTAACAATGCTTAAAAAAGCTGGAACGTACGGCAATATGAATCGGACGAAATCTCTTAATTTCATCTAATTAATTATAATCTGAGGTCGTAGGCCGTAAAACAAATGTGTTCACGTAGCGAAATTAGTAACTTAAAGCGGTGTTTCCAAATATATTTGTAGGTAAATACTTCATTATTTAAATAAATTAACAGTTAAGAGGTAAAAAAATAAGTTAAAATACATTAAATAATCTTGTGAATCTTAATTTTTTAGATTAGCAAAAGTGCAACATACCCATAAGCAAGCCGTCTCCGTACGAAGTCTAGTCTCTCCTAAACTAACTACTTTAAATCCCTGTAATATAGCATTTTGTATTTCATTTACAGAGAAATCTCCCTCTGGTCCAATGAGTATTAGCACTTCCTTTTGTTTAGCTAAAGTATCAGAAAATGCAATCTTTTTGCCTTCTTCACAATGAGCGATACACTTTAAACCATTGGTAACCTTCATTTTAGTTAAGAAATCTTTGTAAGGAGTAAGCGCATTAAGTTTAGGCAAATGGTATTGCAAGGATTGTTTGAGCGCGCTTTGTAGTATTTTATTATACCGTTCCCATTTAATGGTTTTACGCTCACTATGCTCGCAAAGTAGCGGTGTAATCTCAGAAATTCCAATTTCTGTTGCTTTCTCCAAAAACCATTCAAAACGGTCATTACCCTTGGTAGGGGCCACTGCTATGTGCAAATATTGTGAAGAAGGTTCATGGTATTCCTTAGAGTCGATAGTTACAGTACATTTGTTTGGATTCTCGTCTATAACAGAAGAAGTAAAAAGGTATCCTTTGCCATTAGTAATATAAATAGTGTCACCTATTTCTTTTCTGAGTACCCGTATAATATGTTTACTCTCCTCTCGCGAGAAGGTGTAATTTGTTGATTCTTGGGTTAATTTTTCGCTGTAAAACAGTTGCATATTATATTTTTAATCTGCTTTGTGCACTTACGCCATTATTGACAAAACCGGTATTATCTAATTTTTCCTGATTAAATTTTAAGTAGCCTGTGATGCCTATCATCGCAGCATTGTCTGTGGTATATTCAAATTTAGGAAGATAAGTTTTCCAGCCTTTTTGTTTTTCTGAATCTTTTAAGGCTTGTCGAATGCCTTTATTTGCAGATACACCGCCACCTATGGCAATCTGGTTTATGCCTGTTTGCTTTACGGCAAGCTCAAGCTTATCCATTATAATATTAATAATGGTGTGTTGTATAGAGGCACAAATATCCTCTAGATTTTCTTTTATAAAATCAGGATTTTTCTGGCTATTGTTTTGCAAGAAATAAAGGATCTGTGTTTTTAAGCCGCTAAAACTAAAATTGAGTTCCTTTACTCTAGGCTTGGTGAATGGGAAGGCTTTAGGGTTTCCATTTGCCGCATATTTATCAATAAGAGGGCCTCCAGGATATGGCAGTCCCATTAATTTTGCAGTTTTATCAAATGCTTCTCCTACAGCATCATCTATTGTTTCTCCTAAAACGGTCATCTTAAAATAATCATCGACACGCACAATTTGTGTGTGTCCTCCAGAAATGGTTAGGGCTATAAATGGGAATGTAGGTTTATCATATCCTTCTTCATCAATAAAATGCGCAAGAATATGCGCCTGCATATGATTGATGTCAATTAATGGAATGTCTAATCCTAATGCAAAAGAGGTTGCAAATGAGGTGCCTACCAACAGGGAACCTAATAATCCAGGCCCGCTAGTAAATGCTATGGCGCTTAGCTCATTTTTATCGATATTTGCCTTGCGTAAAGCAGCGCTTACCACTGGAACAATGTTTTGCTGGTGAGCACGTGAAGCAAGTTCTGGCACAACTCCCCCATATTGCTGGTGTATTTCTTGATTTGCAACAACATTAGATAGGACTTTGTCGTTGAGAAGAACAGCAGCGGCCGTGTCATCACAAGAGGACTCTATGGCGAGTATATATGTTTTTGTTGTTATAGCATTCATTAAGGCACAAATCTTGTATTCATAACAAAGTTAAAACAAAGAATTAGGACGTATCAAGAAATTTAAAAAAATAGCACTCAGAGGGATTCTCATTCTTCTTCTTTTGTTAGGACTATTAGTGCTTATTCTTTCCATACCTTCGGTACAGTCTAATCTTGCAAAGCGTGTTACTAAAAGCGTTAATAGCAAATACGGGACATCAATTCATGTAGAGAAACTGGGAATAAAATGGAATGGTGATATTAATCTCAAAGGAGTTTATATTGCAGATCACCATCAGGACACTCTTATCTATGCACGTTCGTTAGCGACAAGTATTCTTAGTGCAAAGAAGATTATGAATGAAGATTTTGATTTAGGAACGATTACTATAGATGAGGGCAAGTTTTATCTAAAACGCTATAAAGGAGAAACTACGGATAATATTTCCGTTTTTTCAAAAAAGTTTGTGCCTAAGAATCCAACTTCAAGCGGGCTTTTCTTAATGTCTTCAGCTAAGGTTGTATTTACAAATGGTAGATTTAAATATACCGATGAGGAATTATCAGATCCCATCGCTGTAGATTATAAAAACTTGGATGCAACACTTAGCGATTTTAGTTTGGCCAATGATATAGTGAATACCCATATAAAGGGCCTTTCTTTCCAAGCGCGCCGCGGTTATGAGATTTCATCATTAGAAGGAGACTTTCACTATGATGCAGACGCCATTAGACTAAAGGATTTTAATTTAGAGACCGCTTATTCTTCAGTAGAGGGAAATCTGGAGATGGATACTTCTGGAGATAAAATGAGTGACTTTACAAATTTAGTTGAGATTAAAGCCGCTTTCGCGAAAGCGAACATATCAACAAACGACATCGAACCTTTTTATAAGGGCTTTAATGAGGATATTACCCTTTCTTTAGAAGGAGCAGTGGAAGGTACGTTCAATGATTTTTACACAAATGATATACAGGTTAATGGTCTAAATAATTCTTCCATACGAGGAGACATTAATTTTAAGAACCTGCTTAATGCAGAAGGAATTGTCATAAGTGGAGATTATAAGGAAGTGCGCACCACCTATTTTGATTTAAAAAAGTTAATGCCGGAAACCTTTAAAACGCTGCCTGCACAATTAACTAAACTCGGTAAGGTACGGTTTATAGGGAAAAACCAGGTGACAGAAAATAGTTTAGTGACAGAAGGTACTTTTGCTACCGCACTAGGAGATGCTGAATTAGCTTTAACACTTACTGATTTTCAGGATACAGAAAATGCTACCTATGTAGGGCATATTACTCTAGAAGATTTTGAGCTGGGTAAATTTATTGATGATGTACGTGTGGGGACAACATCTATTGATTTAGATGTAAATGGAAAAGGTTTTATTCAAGAAACTTTAGAAACGAAGCTTTCCGGGAGTGTCGTTAATCTAGCCTATGGGGGTTATGATTATCGCGATATTACAGTATTTGGCAATCTTAGTGGGCCTAAGTTTAATGGAGAATTATTGGTAAATGATACTAACGTAAAAGGCACACTCAATGGACTTATAGATGTTTCTAAAGATATAAATAGTTATGATTTTGAAGCAGATATTGAACTTCTTGACCTCGTAGCCCTTGGCTTTGTAAAGGACAGCATTTCTGTGCTTAAAGGAAACGTGGTAATGGATATGAAGGGAACAGGCATTGAAGATGTGGTAGGCAAACTTAATTTTACTAACGCAAGTTATGAGAATAAGGTAGATACCTATTTCTTTAAAGACTTTGATGTAACCTCTGTTTTTGATGCAAAAAGCGTTCGTACCATCGCTATAAACTCTTCAGATATTATTGATGGTTCAGTAGAAGGTGTTTTTAAGTTTAAAGAAGTAATGCCTTTATTTAAAAACGCTATTGGCAGTTTGTATACCAACTACCAACCTGAAATCCTCACACAAAATCAATTCATGTATTTTGATTTTGCAATAAATAGTAAAATCGTTGAGGTTTTTCTTCCTGAGATTCACCTAGAAACAGAGACCTTTATACGAGGAGGCGTAGTACCTGATGACTCTGAGTTTAAACTTACCTTTAAATCACCTAGAATAGAGGCTTATGGCAATAGAATATCTGCTGTAGAGATAAAAGTAGATAATCAAAATCCTCTTTTTAATACCTATATCGCAGCAGATAGTATAGATACAGGTGTATATGCGATGGCAGATTTTAGTTTGATTAACGTGACCCTAAAGGACACGCTATTTATGAAATCTGAATTTAAAGCAGGTACAGAAAGTAAAGATAATTATGACCTTTCATTGTATCACACGATTAATAGAGAGGGAAATTCTGTACTCGGGTTTCAGAAATCTAATATCCTATTTAAGAATACACCTTGGTTTATCAATGAGCAAAACGATTCTGACAATAAGGTAGTTTTTGATAATAGCTTTAAAGATATTTCTATTGACAATATTGTATTAAGTCATTTGGATGAAAATATTCAAATTGGAGGTGATATGCGAGGTTCTGATTATAAGGATATTAATGCATCTTTTACTAATGTAGATTTGAGTAAGATTACACCAGATATAGAAAGCCTCTCGCTTGAGGGGAAACTGAATGGCAAATTAGATGTTTTACAAAAGGATGGCGCTTATTACCCTAACTCTTCAGTAGCGATAGATGAGCTAACTGTAAATGAATATTTAATGGGGGTTCTAGATTTAAATGTAAAGGGCAACACTTCCTTAACGGCTTATGATGTTTCCACTTCTTTAACCAACGAGAGTTTTAAAGCTATAACTGCAACAGGTTCTATTATTGCATCAGGAAAAAATGCAGGCATAGATTTAGACGTGACTTTAGCAGATCTTGATTTAAAACCATTTGATGCTCTAGGGCAGGATGTCATTTCTAATTTGCGAGGGTTCGCTAGCGGTAGAGCTAAAATCACGGGAGATTATAAGTCTCCAGATATTAATGGCACTATAGAATTACGAGATGCAGGGATTAAAATCCCCTACTTAAATACTGATTTTGACTTTTTAGGAGTTTCTCAAGTTAGTTTGCAAAATCAGAGTTTTAATTTCTCTAATGTCCAAATGCAGGATGTAAAGTATCAGACATTAGGCGTGCTTAATGGTTCAATATCCCATCAAGACTTTGTGAAATGGGATTTAGATTTGAATATATCTGCAGACCGTTTATTAGTATTAGATACACAAAACGAAATAGGAGCCCTGTATTACGGAACCGCTTTTATAAAGGGAGCAGCATTTATTAAAGGACCAACAGATAACCTTGTTATAGATGTTTTGGCAGAGACAGAATCGGGTACCGTGTTTTATGTTCCTATTGATGACTCTGAGGCGCTGGGAGATGTTTCTTATATTCATTTTTTGAGTCCCGAAGAGAAGGAGGCGCGTATAAACGGGGAGATTGTAGGAATTGAGGATATTAAAGGCTTGTCTGTAAATTTTGACTTGGATATAGATACAGATGCTCTCATTGAAGTTGTTGTAGATCAAGAAAACGGAAGTGTTCTTAAAGGAAGAGGTGGAGGATTACTCTTAATTGAATTGGATACTAATGGTAAGTTCAAGATGTATGGCGATTTCTCTGTGTTTGATGGTACTTTTTTATTCAAGTATGGAGGAATTGTTCAAAAAGCCTTTGATGTACGTGAAGGCAGTAATATCCGTTGGGATGGGGTTCCTACAGAAGCGCAATTAGAAATTAGCGCTATATACCGGACCGAATCTAATCCTAGTATTCTCCTAGAAAACCCATCTATTAACAGGAAGATCCCCGTAGATGTAATAATAAATCTCAAAGAACAGTTATTAAAACCTGAAATCACTTTCGATATTGAGTTCCCTAACATAAGCAGCAACGTGACCTCAGAGCTGGAATATCGCTTGGGTGATAGAAATACAAGAGAACTTAATGCAATTTCCTTGGTTTCTCAAGGCGTTTTTTTAAGTGAGACCTCTATTTCTGCCGCCGCAGCGGTAAATAATATTCTAGAAACCACATCCTCTGTTTTGAGTAACATACTATTTTCTGATGACGATAGTATTTTTGATGTTGGTCTTGATCTGGTTCAGGCAGACAGTACTCCAGATGTGCAATCCTCGGGGCGAGTAGGATTTACTTTATCCACTCAAATTACCAATAGAGTACTTATAAATGGCAAAGTAGGCGTACCTACAGGAGGGCTAAGTGAGAGTATCATTGTGGGTGATGTTGAGGTAGATTTTTTATTAAATGAGGAGGGCTCTCTTCGAGCTAAGGTTTTTAATAGGCAAAGTGATATTCAATTTATTGGAGAGTCAGAAGGTTATACTCAAGGTGCTGGTATCTCATATTCGGTAGATTTTAATTCGTTTAAAGAACTTATTAGAAAGATTTTTAATGGCAAATCTCAAGAGGCGATAAAAGAACTTTCTAACCAAACAAATGCTAGTCCAAAAGTTGGTCCCGAAGGCGTATCTTTTAAGAACTAAATCAAGACTAGTTTTTGTTGCTTTTTTTATGCTTTCGCGAAAGCATAAAACACCTCATTCGCACTTTAAAAACTCGTATTTTATCAATAATGTGATATTTTTTGAACGCTTTTATTAAAAAGTTTTCAAACGAAAACGTTTGAAATTGAGAATCCTCTTAAAAACAGCCTAAAACCCTTAGTTTTCTATATTAAGTTTGCTACTTTTAATTTTTAGATCGTCATTTTATGAGTCAAATAATCAAAAAAATAGCCGTTTTAACCTCAGGAGGAGACTCTCCAGGGATGAATGCTGCTATACGTTCTGTAGTCCGAACATGTGCCTATCATAATATAGAAGCGGTAGGTGTTTATAGAGGATATGAAGGGCTAATAGAAGGTGATTTTGTTGAACTAAATGCGCGTAGTGTGCGTGGTGTTATAAATAAGGGTGGTACTTTTCTAAAAAGCGCTAGAAGTAAACGTTTTAGAACCCCAGAGGGCAGAAAAATGGCCTATGATCAGCTCATCGCAAATCATATTGATAGTATCGTATTAATAGGAGGTGACGGAACCTTTACAGGAGGTTTAATTTTTAATTCAGAATATCAGTTTCCTGTAATGGGAATTCCAGGAACCATTGATAATGATATTAATGGTACGGATAGAACTTTAGGGTATGATACTGCTTTAAATACAGCTGTAGAAGCCATTGATAAGATTAGAGATACTGCACATTCTCACGATAGATTATTTTTTGTGGAAGTGATGGGAAGAGATGTAGGACATATCGCACTTAACGCAGGCGTTGGAGCAGGTGCAGAAGAGATATTAATTCCCGAAGAAGATATGGGCATTGATAGACTAGTAGAATCATTGATACGCAGTAAAAAAAGCGGAAAGTCGTCAAGTATTGTTGTTGTTGCAGAAGGTGATAAAATAGGTAAGAGTGTCTTTGAATTAAAGGACTATGTAGATGAGAATCTAGAAGAATATGATGTGCGTGTTTCTGTATTAGGTCATATGCAACGCGGTGGCTCACCTACTTGTTACGACAGAGTGCTCGCGAGTAGAATGGGAGTAAAGGCAGTAGAGTCTTTACTAGAAGGGAAAAGTAATTATATGGTGGGTACTATACATGATATAATGACATTATGCCCTCTTGATAAAGCAATAAAAGGAAAGTCAAAAATTAATAAAGAATTAGTTCGTGTGTCAGATATTATGACCACATAATCAATAAAAAAAAGAATAGAATGGCAAATTTAAAATTAGGTATTAATGGTTTTGGTCGTATAGGTCGTATTGTTTTTAGAGCAACAGTAAAGCGTGATAATGTAGATGTAGTAGCAATAAACGATTTGTTAGATGTAAATCACCTTGCGTACCTATTGCAATATGATTCTGTACATGGAAGATTTGATGGGACTGTTGAGGTAAAAGATGGTCATCTTGTAGTAGATGGTAAAACCATTAGAGTTACAGCAGAGCGCGACCCTAAGAACTTAAAATGGGATGAAGTAGGAGCAGATGTAGTTGCAGAATGCACTGGTTTTTTCACAACTATGGAAACGGCAGATTATCATTTACAAGCAGGAGCAAAGAAAGTAGTAATCTCTGCACCATCTAAAGATGCGCCTATGTTTGTAATGGGAGTAAATGATAACGAATTAACAGGGGCAAACAAGATCGTATCTAATGCCTCTTGTACGACGAACTGTCTAGCGCCAATGGCTAAGATTATCCACGATAATTTTGGTATTCAGGAAGCTTTAATGACTACGATTCACGCAGCAACTTCTACACAGCTTACAGTAGATGGACCTTCTAAAAAGAACTATCGTTTAGGTAGAAGTGCGATTAACAATATTATTCCTACCACTACGGGTGCTGCAAAAGCAGTAGGGAAAGTAATTCCTGCTTTAGATGGAAAACTTACAGGAATGGCCTTTAGAGTACCTACCGCAAATGTATCTGTGGTAGATTTAACGGTAAAAACTGAGAAAGCAACTTCTTTAGATGAAATCAAGTCTTTATTTAAGGCTGCGTCAGAAAAAGCTATGGCTGGGGTTGTAGGATATACAGAGGATGGCGTAGTTTCTCAGGATTTTGTGAGTGATGATCGTACAAGTATTTTTGATGCAGGTTCAGGAATTGAACTTAATAGTAAGTTCTACAAACTTGTTTCTTGGTATGACAATGAGTTTGGATATTCTAACAAACTAGTAGACCTAGCTGAAAAAATAAACACACTTTAAGAAAATTGATATAACGCCAGATTTATATTACCGAATCTGGCATTTTTTTGCATAAAACTTGTTTTTGATATGATTCTAGTTGTAGATAGTGGTTCTACCAAAACCGATTGGATTGCGCTAAGTGATGATGGCAAAACACTCTTCCAGACACAAACTTTAGGTTTAAATCCACAGGTATTATCTCAAGAGATATTAATGGAACGTATTGTAAATAATTTTGAACTCTATAAAAACAAGCAGGAGGTAAATCAACTGTATTTTTATGGTGCGGGCTGTGGTGTAGCAAAACCACGCCAATTGATAACAGAGATTTTTCAAGAATTCTTCTCGGAAGCTACAGAGATTGTAGTTAAAGAAGATACCTATGCAGCTTTATATGCAACAGCAACAGAGGGAATATCTTCTATCGTATGTATATTGGGTACAGGTTCCAATTGTAGTTATTTTGATGGACAGGATATTGTTCAAAAAATTGTTTCATTAGGCTATATTTTAATGGATGATGCAAGTGGCAACTACTTTGGGAAAATCCTACTTAGAGACTATAAGTTTAATAAAATGCCACAGAATCTAGCCCAGCTATTTGTTAGTCAATATGATGTAGATTCTGAGAGTATTAAGAATAACTTGTACAAAAAACCCAATCCTAATACCTATCTCGCCACATTTGCTCGCTTTGTGATAGAAAATAAGAACACCCCTTATATGCAAGATGTAATTAAAACAGGATTACGTCTGTTTATAGAGAATCAAGTTTTACAATTTGATAATGCACAGAAAATACCTATTCATTTTGTAGGTTCTATCGCCTTTTATCTTCAAAAAGAGCTGACAGAAGTTTTGGATGAAAAAGGGCTTACTAAAGGAAAAGTGCTTAAAAGGCCAATAGATGGATTAGTGCTTCATCACAAAGATTATATCTTAAGCTAGACCATTATTTAATGGCAATAGCAGATATTTCCACATTTACATATTTAGGTAAGTTTGCGACTTCTACAGTTTCTCTTGCAGGAGCCGTATCGTCATTAAAATAAGAACCATAAACACCATTAATCTTGCTGAAATTTTTCATATCAGCAACAAATATGGATGTTTTTACTACATGTTCAAAGGTCATACCTGCAGCTTCTAATACAGCTTCTAGGTTTTTCATCACTAGCGTGGTTTCCTCTTCTATAGAACCATTAAATAGCTCACCTGTGGCTGGATTTATAGCTATCTGACCCGAAGTATATAAAGTAGAGCCAGAAAGTGTAGCTTGATTGTAAGGCCCAATAGGCGCAGGAGCATTAGTAGTAGAGATAATTTTTTTCATAGAAAAGAACTAATATTTATATAAGAAGCTTCAAAGAAGTAAAGATAATTGATTTTACGCTTTTGCGAAAACCATTATTAACGCTCGTCTGGAGCTCTACGTTTGTCGTATTTAATATCACCTAGCAGATTACCTGAAATTCCTATAAAAAAGTTCCAGCCTACGCGATTGTTTACGCTATTAACTGGAGGATTCCAATTAAATCTCATACTCCAACTCTCTAAATCTCTACCAAATCTAAGGGAAGTGAATGCAAACCCGGGATTTAATAAATCATAACCGGAGGAGCCTCCAACCGTCCATCGTTTTCCTAGCTCCACATCTCCACTAAAAACGAGAGAGTGGGTGCTAATCGAATTTTGTCTGGTATTATTGTTATAACTTATATCATAGGAAAGTCGCAAATTCCAAGGAATTTTAAAATTATAAAATTCTATTTCTTGCTCCTCTTCTTCCTCATCTCTGTCTTCACCACCTTGCAGTCTACTTCCTGTGATGTCTACTCCAGAACCTAATAGATCATCGGGACGCCCACCTCCAGCAAAAGTTTGATTGTTAGTTCTATCTGTATTTCTCTCATTGCTTCCATCAAAATCCCTGCTGGAGAAACTGTAGCCAAAATTAGCACGAGCAGAAGTCACTCTAAACAAACTCCCACCATTATTAATATTGAGTCTATTGATCCTACGATTTGAGTTATCTAAGGCATAAATATCCCAGGCTCCTGAAAAATTGATATCTAATTTATCTTGTATAATAGGAATGGAACCACTCCAAGCAATAGGAGCCAGTCTAAGGCTGTCTGCGGTTAAGCTAAAACTCGTTCTAAAACTAAGATTATTGATAAGTGATATTTTTTTAGGCTCAGTGTCAGTACTATCTCTGGATCTGACTTTTGCTTCTACTACATTATTAACTGCAAAAGAAATTGAGGCAGATTCTCTACCTCCAGGAGCCGCAAAAAACCCATTGTCAAAACGAGAGAATTCTACTTCTTCTGTCAATTCAGTTGCTAGAGGATCTGTTGAGTCTGGTCTTAAGAAAGACTCTGTAAATTGATCAAAAGCCGGGGAGTAGCTTATCCCGACAGAAGGCCTAATAACGTGCCTTATGGTTTGTATTTTGCTGCCTTTTTTAAAGTTAAAGGTTCCATAGACAGTTGTTCCTAGACTTGCACCCCCATTGTATGTTCTAAAGGAGTCAAAACCGTTTATAGTATCTAATACTTCTTCTTGATTCTCTTCATCGTAAAAACGATCGATTGTTCTAAATACCCAACTCTCCGTATAGTTTGCACTAAGTGATGCGCTAATGTGCTTAAATAGCTTAAAGTTCGTTGCTATGGGTATGCTATGTTGTACTCCAGATTGCCCATCTCTAAACATTTGGGGGGTAAGAAAAAGACTGTCCGTTGTGGTATATCTGTTATCTGCCCTTACGGAGTAGTTAACATTAATGTTTTGGATAATTCCTTTTTTACTACCTACTTTAGGGGCAAAAGGAAAAATACGATCCACATTAAGTTGGGCAGAAGGTAATGTTAGGTTTATAATCTCCGTTTGTGAGTTTTGAGAATGTGTCGCTGCCACTGTGAGATTAACAGGAGTATTCCCTTGAAAGGTTTTTGAATACGAAACAGAAGAGCTAAAATTATTATTTAAAAAATTACCAGTATTACTCTGGTTAATGGATTGCTGAAAGAAATCACTACTTCCCAGGTTAACCGAGGCAGAGAATCTACTGTTGGGACTTGATTTAGGATCTTGAGAATGATTCCAGCGTATATTATAAGTAGTACGTTCAGAAAAATCTGGAAAACCACGTTCACTTGCTAGAATTCGTTCAAAATTAAAACTAAAACGGCCACTAAATTTATAGCGTAGCCTATAATTAGAATCTGCACGTAAAGCATAGCTCCCGTTAGTGTAATAGTCTCCTACCAGCGCAAGATCATAATAATCACTTAAGGCAAAATAATACCCTCCGTTTTGAAGTGAAAAACCACGTGCATTGCTTTCTCCAGGGCTAGGAAGAATAAAACCAGAAACACTGCTTTTTTTCTCCAAAGGGAAAAAGGCAAATGGCAACCCAATAGGGGTAGGGACGTCTGCAATATACATATTGGTTAGACCGGCAACGAGCTTTTTACCCGGTACAAATTTTACTTTTCTCGCATAAAAATAATATTCCGGATTGTCAAGATCTTCTGCAGTAGTAATTTTTACATTACGCATAAAAACTACCGAATCATTGACTCGTTTACTTCTTTCTGCTTTGAGATTAATAGGCTGCCCGCCCGCCTGTTCCACACGCGAACCGAAAATTATAGCTTGCTGGGAATCAAAGTTAAATTTTATAGAATCAGGTTGTACCTCATTAGGCCCTTGAATGAATACCGGTGTCTGGGTATATACACCTGATGTGTCAGTTATTCCCTTAGCAAAAACAGTATTAGTTTCATAATTAAGAATAATTTCCCCAGCATTGATTTTCATATCTCCATAGATTACTTCGGCTTCATTGTAGAGATAAATTCTTTTCTCACGCTGGCTTATGCGCTCATAGTCTGTGGCTTTATAGGTGACCTTATCCGTAAGTGGCTCATTGGCAAACCTAATAGAGTCCTGTACTGTTCTAACACTATCCTGTAGTATAGATGTTGTGTCTTGCTTTCGCGAAAGCGAGAT
>JALZVV010000134.1 GCA_023299935.1 Dokdonia sp. | reverse complement strand
GGTTATGGAGTCACCAATAAAAACAATAAAGTTATTATTATCAGTCTCTGCGTATGCTGCGCTTTCTGCTTTGTATTTTCCTAATAGATTAGCTTCTGAAAAGGGATTCAAATCTGCAACAGGCGCCTCTTTCGGTTTTTTAGAATGCCCGTAAATCCAATCAAATAAATTAGGCTCGGCAAAGGCAGAGGTCCAACTGTCGTGGCCTACAGCGGGATATAAAGAAAATCGAGGTTCTACACCTTCTCTTATAAGGGCTTCCATAATGGATTTAGAATATAAAGAAGGGACCACTTTATCAGCATCGCCGTGAAAAATCCATAGTGGTGTTTTATTTGCCCAAATGATTACATTTTCAATATTGCCACCACCACAAATAGGTGTGGCTGCTGCAAAAGTATCAGGTCGTCTTGATAGCAGCTCAAAAGTACCCATTCCTCCCATAGAAAGACCGCCTAAATAGATACGAGATTTGTCGATATAGGTTTCTTTTAGGGTTTGATCAAGCAAGGCCATTACAGCGCTCATTGCCCATCCAGGTTTAGATGTTTTAGGAAATGAAAAGGAATTCCCTACGTTGTCTCTGGTTACTTTGGTTTGCGCCCAATAATCATCTTTGGGACATTGTGGGAAGATTACAATTGCTGGATGTTTTTTATTCTCTTCAAGAAATAAGTTACTCCCGTGAATAAGTTGTGCTTCATTATCATCACCGCGTTCTCCGGCACCATGCAAGAATAGATGTAATGGATACTGTTTAGAGGCATCAAAATCTACAGGCATTAAAATGCGATAATTTAATGTTTTGCCTTCGTACTCAAAAGCAGCTTTTTCAAAAACGGGTGTTTGGGCATTCATTGTGATGCATGATATGAGGAGTATTGTTAATAGAGGTCTTCTGCCGTATTTCATTGCTTCCTTTCTGCTTTACTTAGTTGTGTGATTTTTAAATAAGTTTAGAATGATTACTTAATTATTTCTTTAGTGCTTTCGCGAAAGCGTTTGCTCCTCCTACCACTGGTAAACGTAGTTTTGTTTCTTTAAGGTCAATCGTAAGCTCAGTTCCGGGTTCTGGATGTAGGGTGAATTCTTGGTCACTAGAAAAAATCATCAAACCTATTTGCTGTCCTGCTGGGATAATTTGATCATCAGGCATAAGGTCAAAGGAGACTTCGTAAAATTTACCCGGAGCTAAGGCTTCACTTTGGGTTAATGATTTGTGATTTTGCGGGTCTGCCCAACCACGGGTGATAATATTATCAGTAATTTTTGCTTTTTTCTTGGGATTCCAGGGTAGGGAAACTAGCCATACCGAAAGATTTGCTGCTGGCTTGCTGCTCGCTACTTTAATAGTAACGCGGGCTAGACCAGAAATATGAATAGCTTCTTGGAGTATAGGAGTTGTGTATAGTAAACGATTAGGAGATGCATCTGCCTGTGCTAAGTCGGCACCTTTAATAGTATAATCATCAGTAAGGCTTTCTTTGCCTTTACTTCGTTTTTTAGTCAGTTGCAAATCACCTTTAGAAGTACCGCCTTTTTTTAAATGTAAAGTAATTTCTTGCGCTTCAGGATGGGGATAGGCATCATAAGGCGTAGGTTGATCTCTAGCATCATCTTCCCGCACTATCCAGGATTGTGCATCTTTTTCAACATCATTATCTATGCCGTGAAGATATTTTGTAAACCATCGGTTACGCATAGTCATAGGTGGTGGTCCGCCATGACCGTTTTGATGATAATACAATTGCGCGGGGAGCCCCATTTCTTTTGCCTTCATATAGATACGATAACTATGTTCTGGCATGACATTCCAATCATTAAAGCCATGCGCCATTAAGAGTGCTGCTTTCATATCTTCCATCTGATTGAGGTAATCGCGTCCTGCCCAGAAGTCATTGTAATCACCAGTAACTCTATCTATACCATTTATTATTTCTGTATCGCGAGTGACTTTATTATTATGGGCACGGTTTTCTTCTTTACCGCTATGTATAAAATCGTATAATACGTCTACATCTTCTCCTAGATATCCTCCCGGAGAACGTACCAAACCATTAGAACGATAGTAATGATAATAGGAAGTATTAGGTGCAATAGGAATAATAGCTTCCAAGCCGTCTACACCAGTAGTTGCAGCAGCTAATGGTATGGTGCCGTTATAAGAAGTTCCGGTCATTCCAACTTTTCCAGTAGACCAGAAGGCTGTTACTTCTTCTGTACCTTCCCTTTCTGTAAAACCTTTTGCACGGCCACATAGCCAGTCTATAACAGCTTTTGGAGCTAAGGATTCATTCTTGCCACCTACGGTAGGTGAACCATCTGAGAGACCGGTCCCAGGAGAAGAAGAATGTACTACAATATAACCTCTGGGAACCCAAGTTCTTATATGGGAGTTAGAAATAATAGGTCGTTCCCCTCTTCGTGTTACTACAGGGTTTTTATGAGGAGGAGGTGCAGCTCCTAATTCGTGTTTGACATCCCAAAGTATCCCATCTTCATTAGCCGCTACTCCAGCAAAATAAGGGCTGGATACATAAATAACAGGTAATTGTAATCCTTGGGTCTCTGTTTGCTTAGGTCGTGTAACCGATACATGCATGCGGTCCATACGGTCATCCCCATCGGTATTAAAGGTTGTTTCAACCCATAAATCGTGACGTATCCAATCCTTTGGGTTTTCAAAAGCTGGAACAATTTGGGCTTCACCATCTTTAAAAACAGGAATAGCTTTGTCTTGTGACAAGAGGCTAAAACTCACAAATAAGATAGATAGCAGCGCGGTATATCGTTTCATTATAGACATGTTTTAAATCTAGAGTAAAAGATAGGGATAATGCTAGAAATTATGGGAGACAACTAAATAGGATTTCTAATCAATGTATTAAGAGACTAATAACATCTTCTTTTTTACTTATTTCTTGCCAAATGATATATGAATTTAGCTTGTTCCATTATCGTATATCTTATGCGTCATAAAATGTAGTATTTTTACAGGACTAAGCCAGACAAGTTTCTCTTTAGTTTTAGATTAGAGGGGTAGTTTGGATGTAGTATAGACAGGAGTATAAGGAAGAAGTTCGCTTTTCGCGAAAGCGTACTGCAATAGCATAGAAGTATAATTTAAAATACCCGAGTACCGGGATTACCGATGAAGATATATAGCAGAAAACAAATTTATGAAGCAGATAAGGTAACTGTAGCAAAAGAGGGAATACCTTCTATTAATCTTATGGAACGTGCTGGGGGCTACATATACGAGTGGGTACATCAACGTTTGCAAGGAGGAAAAGTACCAATCAAAGTGTTTTGTGGTATCGGGAATAATGGCGGTGATGGTATGGTGCTTGCTCGGTATCTTATAGAGAATAATTATAATGTGACTACCTATGTGGTTAATTATAATGATAAGCGTGTTCCAGATTTCATGGAGGCCTATGACCGTTTAAAGGGGGCTACAAAAAACTGGCCTGTTATGCTTACAGAGGATAGTGAACTGCCTGTAATGACATCACAAGATATAATTATCGATGCGATTTTTGGTATTGGTCTGAATCGTACTCCTCAAGATTGGTTAAAGAAATTATTTAGTGCTATTAATGCATCGCAAGCCTATACTTTAAGTATTGATATTCCTTCTGGGATGTATATGGATCGGTCTCCAGAGGAGGGAGATGTGATGATAACACCTAGATTTACATTAAGTTTTCAAGCGCCTAAGTTGCCTTTCTTTCTCCCAGCCACAGGGCCTCAGGCAGGAATGTGGGATGTATTAGATATAGGGTTAGATCCAGAATATCTTGCAACTACACCTACAGATGTTGAGCTTATTGGGAAACAAGAAATACAGCAAATGTATAGACCAAGGCCTGAATATTCTCATAAGGGTATGTTTGGTCATAGCCTTATTATAGGCGGTAGCTACGGTAAGATGGGAGCGGTTGTGCTTGCCACTAAAGCAGCGATGCGGGCAGGTAGTGGTCTTGTTACGGGATATGTGCCGCAGTTTGGAGTGCCTATTTTGCAAAGTGCTGCTCCAGAAGTGATGGCTGAGACTGATAATTTTAATGGAAAAGTTTTTGAGGAGATAGATTTCCAAACAAAGGCCAATGCCATTGGAATTGGACCAGGAATGGGAACTGATGCGAAAACCGTTGTGGCTTTTAAGAAGTTCTTAGAGAACCAGAAAACGCCAATTGTAATTGATGCAGATGCTATTAATATGCTGAGCCAGAATCCTGAGCTACTTGCAGAATTGCCTAGTTTGTCAATTTTAACCCCTCATTTTGAAGAATTGTATGGACTAATAGGGGAGTGGAAAGATGATTTTGATCGCATTGAAAAAACGGCCAAGTTTGCTAAGAAGTACGATATTATTGTGGTAATGAAAGGAGCAAATACCATTACGACCTATGATATGCGATTGTTTATTAATGATTCTGGAAATCCAGGTCTGGCTACAGCAGGAACAGGCGATGTATTAACAGGAATCATTACAGGCCTATTAGCACAAGCTTATCATCCTATGGAAGCAACGCTTATGGGGATTTATTTTCATGGTACTGCTGCAGATATCGCAGTCAATCAATATGGTATAGAGAGCTTAATGGCGAGTGATGTAATACAGTTTTTAGGACGTGCCTTTATGGATCTATTTGCAAAGCCAGAGCAACCGCCACAACAACAATAGGAGATAAGATTCATTAGAACAAAAATCCCGCTCCATATAGAGCGGGATTTTTTAAGCACAAAAAATAGTATACACTATTTAATTTCAGTTACAAAAAATGTAACTGATTCATATAAACCAAAATATGAGTCTTAATTAACGTTTAATACAAATGTTAATTCAAAATCTGTATCACCGTCATTAGCACCTGTTGTTGCCGACTTTAAATCAGGCTGGTGCTGTAATCTTGTTGTAAATGAACCTGTAAAAGGAGGAGTTGAAGACGTCATCCAAGTAGTAATAAGTCCAACATTATTTCCATTCTCATCTTGATCATTATACACTACTGCATCAGAAGAGTTATCTATATTACCATCTCCCATAGGATTTGCAAACACATTATTTGTAAAGCTATAGAATAACTGGTGTTCATTGTCTTCTTCTTCTATTTCTTCTGCGATATCCTCTATATCGTCTGGATCCAATGCATTCAATACATCATACGTTAGCATGTATTCAGTATCAACACTAAGATTAATTGCATTTAATACTTCTAATTCCATTATTCCAGCTCCATCTGGATCTACTGCTGATGCAATAACAACATCACTAGCATCTGCGGTATTCGTAAAGATGAGATTAACATTAGTAATTACTTCTATCTCATTTTCTTCTTCTGGAGCGGCATCATCATCATCATCACAACTTATTACTAATAGTCCTGCAAATAAAAGTGCTAATAAACGTAAGTTGATCATTTTATTAATTGTTTTCATCGTGTTTGTTTTTAATAATTTAAATTAATTATTTGTTTATTTTTTGTTGTAATTCTGTTATTGTAATCTGTGCTTACTATTTTTTTCTATGCCATATTTTTTTATTTAAAATTGATAATTCAAGGCTAATAGTACATTTATTCCAGGTTCGTCTGCAAAATATCTTAGTTCATTGAGGTAATTTCTATAACTCGTATTCAATACATTTTGAGCGGTTAGATTACCATTTATATTTTTCCATTTAAAATTCCATGCTACATCCAGTAGGAAATACCCTTCTGGGGCATCTGCAAAATCAAAAATTTCAGAATCGACGGTTACTACCTCAGATCCATCTACCAAGCTCTCTGGCGTTACGGTTCTAGGCGCTTGAAATTGTCTAAAAGTATAACTTGGTTTGATGGACCATTTTGAGGATTCAAACAGCCATAATTTGCCTTGATCCCATTGTAATTGCAGATTGGTTACGATAGGTGGTTGATCAATCAAAGGCTCGTTTTCTCCTATATTTCTTGACCATAAATAACTTAGTCCATAGGTTGTTCTCACCTTGTCCGTCACTTCTTTTCTCCAGGTATAATCAAGACCTAGAAACAAGGCATCTGCTTGATCAATAATAAAAGCCGGTTGCGGCCCTCGTATGGTGCCAAAGACACCTAAAGGACGATCAAAAACAAAGTTTTCTATATAGTGACCATAAGTGGTGATTACATGAGAATCTGTATCTGTATCCACACGATACTCATTGGTTAATTTATAGCCTCTTTCTAAATCTACGTCGCTTTCATCCAATGGGATTACCTCGCTTGTACTCAATACGCCATTATTATCGGAAAACCGTAATAATCCAAAAGTGGATCGAAACCCTTGTTGTCCAAAACTAAATAGCTCTGCTACATTAGGAGTTCTAAAGGCAGAACCGATATTGGTTTTAAATTTACTTCGGTCAGAAATTTTCCAAGAATACCCTAATGAGGCAGTAAGGTTGCTAAAGGTGTAATTGTCTCTAAAAATATCTTGATTGGTTTCCCTTCCACGGACATCATTAGATTCAATATCAAATCGTATTCCCGCTTCTAAGGTATTTTGACCTAGTTTCTTTTTCTCAATGGCAAACAGACTATATCTTTCTGTATTGTAATTTGGGATAAAAGGTGTGGTTTGAGTGCCTGGATTATTATCATTGTTTTGAGAGAAGTACTGTACTCCAATCACGCCATCAAGGTCGCTCCATTCTGGGTGCTCCCATTCTAATTGATAATCATAGGTAATCAAATCTAGATCAATAATGGGAATCTCTTCATTTCTTCTTACATCAAACTCATCTCGTTTATTAATCTGAATACCTCCTCGTAAATTGAGTTTTGCATCTTCGGCATAAAACCAATCAACTTCTGCTTTAGCTAGTTGATGATTTGTCTTTTGGTTAGGCTGATCAATATTATAAGAAAATGGATCTACGATAATAGGACGATCTGAATTTATGGAACTAATAAACAAATCAGGGCTATTTGCAACTGAAGAGCGTAGTAGTCCTAAATTTTGATCAATAAAACTATAGTAGATCTTAAAATCCCAATTATTAACATGATGCAGTGCCCCTAAACTAAAGGCAGTTTCTGACTTTCCCGTATTAGTTAAATTATAATCGGGTGCACTACGATCTCCTATTCTTGTATAGCTTCCATTGAAGAAATAACTCCACTTCTCTGTACCTTTTCCAATCTCTAGATTAGTATTTATACCTCGACCATTGGTTTGAAAACTAGAGCCTAGTGTGGCATATAAAGGGTTGTCTAATAACAAGGGATTAGGTTCTACTATAACAACGCCACTCAAGGCTTCAGGGCCGAAACGAACTCCAGACGCTCCTTTAATAACAGTAACCTTATTGGCAGCATTAATATCGATTTCTGGCGCATGCTCATTCCCCCAATTCTGAAATGCATGTTTCAAACCGTTATTTAGCACTAAAATACGATTGCCAGATAGCCCTTGTATTACTGGTAATTGCACATTAGTACCTGCTGAAGAAAATGTGACTCCCTCAATTTTAGAAAGTGAAGCAGCTAAGGATTGTGTAGGGACACTTTTTATATCTTCCCGAGATAATGTAGTTTGAGAAATTGTTTCAGTTCCCCTTTCCTTGGCTATTTCTGCTCTAATAGTAACCTCGCTCAAGCCCGTTATTTCTTGCGTTAAGTAAAAATGCGGATGGGTATCATCCTCATGAGCGTGCTCGTCAGTTAAATTAGAATAACCTAGACATGAAATAATTAGGGTATAGGTTTCAGGACAAATTCCTTCTATCAAGAAATTTCCATTTTCATCTGTCTGCACATACTTCTCACTTCCATCTACATTTACAGTGGCAAAAGGAATAGGTGCCTTCGAGTCAGTATCCAAGACCTTACCCTTTACACAGCAAGTACAGGGCTTCGTTTGCGCAAATAAGGACATGGAACAAAGGCATACTAGATAAAGTGGAAGATATATCCTCATTTAGAAATAACTATGATTAAGTTTAAACAGATAGTTCAAGAAAAGCTTTGTAGCGTGGTAAAGTTTCTCAACTGATTTTTTTTGTGTACAAATCATTTATTAATAACACAAAAACCGTATAGTAAGAGGTGTACTTTACAGCCTTAGCTGATTGATAGTATTACGCTTAGTTTAGAAAATGAAATTCCAAAAAATGTTTTGATATGACCAACTTTAATTTTTTGAAAGTGGTCACTCTAATCTTACACTTAATTGTTTGGAATTTTTCTAAGGTGTTGCAATAGCTATCCTTAACAAAAAGGAGGACCTCGTGAACCTGAGGTGAAAGTTAGAGTAGAGTATACGGTCTGTATAAGATCAGTTTTTACTGCAAATTCTGGACAGCTAATAAAATAGACTTCATTTGTAATACTAAATACACCGTCGTTTTGAAGCGTGATATCGCAAAGACAACAATCCAGCTCTTTTTGATGTATGTGTATTTCCGATTTATTTTCACAATCGATATTGTGATTATGATTTTCCGCACTATGAATAAAGTTAACTACACTGGGTAGCAACATAAAAAGCATCATCATGATTGATGATACATTTTTCACAGTATGTAAACGGAATAATTGCAAGTCTACGCTTTAAAAATAAATCCTAGTCCCATTCTTGAGACCATTTTGATCGCAAATTGCTTAAAAAATTTGTACTGACCAAAAATCCAGCCAAATATCACTAATAATACTTGATAAACGGGGAAAATTAACAGAATTCTAACAGGCCAATAGAGCCAGCCTGAAGTTGTATTTTTTGTTAATCCAATAATTCCCATGATGGGATCAGAAATTCTACCCGCTGTTGATCCAGTAACTGCAAAGCATAAAAAGATAGCAATATACTCCCAGCGATAGCTTACTTTCCATTTATTCTCTAGCTTTTTAAAACACCAAAAGGAAATTTTAAGGATAAGAAAGGAGATTATTAGCAATAACATTGCTAAAATGACTCCATATACAAGGGAACCATAATCTGCGATTTTTAGAGAAACTGTACGAGCGATAAGATAAGCACTGAAAATAGTGGCTAGCATCCCTAAGATAGGATGTATGAGCTGCCAATTTTTAGTAATTTCCCACTTATTTTTAAATTTCTGCATAGCAGAACAAAAATACGACTATCGCAGTCTTTGATTGTTGCGTTCTTGAAAAAATTCGAACCAATTCCACAATAAATAATTTACTTCATAACCATAGTCTACTGTTCGGTCATAGTTTATTTGCTGGAGATATAAGTTAGGGTCAAATTGAAGGCTGTTAACCACGCGGTTGTTGTATTCATTAACTAGGATGATATTCCTATTTTCTAACCAAAATTGCTCATAGAACCCTCGAGGTCGCCTTGTGGCAAGCCATTGATTAAAACCAGGTTCTATAATAATGATTTCGTACTCTAGACTATCATTTGCTATACGAACTGTATCATTAGTTGCATTGACTGAATTTTGCACATCTTTTTTTACACTGCCGCAACTCGCCATTGCAATTATTACTATAAAGAGTGAGATAAGTAAACCTATTTTTTTCATAACAGTAAGGTATTAAATTTTAAATAATTTTTAGTTAAATAATTGTTTTGATACCATAAAAGTAAAACCAAAGTTCTCTTTAGTAAAACTGTATTGAGGGAATGGGCTGTTTCAGTGAGGGAAACAAAAAAAATCGCGTCCAGAACTATTTTCCAAACGCGATTTAGGGATAAGATTATCCTCTTATTTTCCGAAAAGACCTCCTAAAAGGCCTCCTATTCCTCCAGATTTCTTACCTCCGAGAACCATACCTGCTACGTCATCTAAGATACTTCCATCACCATCTGAATCTAGAAGTGAAGAGATAAGGCTTTGGTTTTGTTTTGATTCTCCGCCTAACATACTTCCTAAAAGACCATTCATTGCACCGGCATCACTAACACCAGCTTGTTGCGTTTGTTTACCCATTACACCCATAAGAATAGGTGCTGCTACCTGTAAAATTTGTCCAATAGATCCAGAATCCATTCCTGACTGCTGACTTAAAGCGTTCTGTACATTTGCTTGATTGCCACCAAGCAAGTGTCCTAATATACCTGCTCCATCTTGCTTCACAGACTCATCAACCCCTCCTTCAAATAGACCACCTAAATTGTCTAATATACTTCCATTATGTTTACCAGATAAAGCGCTCATTAATCCTGCAGCACCGTCTGGGGTTTGTACATTCTTTTTCATTGCACCCATAAGTACAGGTAAGGCCATGCTTAAAATACTTCCCGTTGCACTTTCTGACTGTCCCGTTGAGCCACTCACTCCGCTAATAATTTGCTTCCCCATAGGGCTATTTAATAAATCTAATAATCCTGACATATTTTATTTTTTTATTGTTAATGCTTGTTTTCAATGTACAAAAAAATGTACTCTTTTTAACCTAGGCGTATAAAAAAACCGCCTTTAAAAGACGGTTTGTATGATATTATCGATAAACTACACTATTTAAGGATAGAAATGATCTGTTCTGCGAGTTCAGTTCCTATTCTATCTTGTGCTTCTCCAGTTGCAGCACCAATATGCGGTGTAAGAGAAATCTTAGCATTCATTAGTACTTGCAAGGCTGGTTTGGGCTCGTTTTCAAAAACGTCCAAGCCGGCAAAACCTAGTTTATTGTTGTTTAAGGCATCAATTAAGGCCACTTCATCTACCACACCGCCACGGGCAGCATTAATTAATCCTGCTCCCTGTTTCATTAGTTCAATTTCTTCTTTACCAATTACATATTTTTTTTGAGCGGGTACATGCAGGGTAACAAAATCTGATTGTTTTAAAAGCGCTTCTTTGGTTATGGTATCTATTTCGAAGGATACAGACTGGCCATCAAAAAATGGTACTGTGATTGTGGCGTTGTCCATAAAAGGATCAAAGGCAATCACTTTCATTCCACAGCCTAAAGCGATTTTTGCTGTAGCTTGGCCTATCCGTCCAAAACCAATTACACCTAGCGTCTTGCCTCGAAGCTCAATCCCTTTGGCGTAAGCCTTTTTCAAATCTTTAAACTTACTATCTCCATCCAGAGGCATATCGCGGTTTGCGGCATACAGAAAACGTACACCGTTAAATAAGTGGGCAAAAACAAGCTCAGCAACACTTTCTGATGATGCTGCAGGCGTATTGATCACATGTAAGCCTTGCTCTCGAGCATAGGCCACATCTATATTATCCATTCCTACGCCACCACGCCCTATTATCTTAAGACTAGGACAGGCATCAATAACTTCTTTGCGCACGGTAGTAGCACTTCTTACCAGGACAACATCTATTTGGTTATCGTTAATGTAATTTTTTAATTGCTCTTGAGCTACTTTGGTAGTGATAACTTCAAAACCAGCTGCTTCTAATGCATCTATTCCCGTTTGTGAAACTCCGTCGTTTGCTAATACTTTCATTTTTAATGCCCGCGTAGGCGGATATCTTTTTAATTAATTTTATTTTTTATAGAACTCAAATTGATACTATCGTTTACTTACTGTAACTCAATATCTCATTAGATTTTCCATCACGAGACGCTTGTGAATGGCTTGTAATACGATATTTTTTTCACAAAACACTTACATCGTGCTAGGCTTTACGTTCTAATTCACTCATCAAATCTACAAGGGTACCTACGCCTTCAATGTCCATTGCATTATACATAGAGGCACGGTAGCCACCTACGCTTCTATGGCCGTTTAATCCATTAATACCTGCTTCTTTCCACATCGCATCAAAAGTTTCTTTTAAATCCCCATCGGCAAGGGAGAAGGTCGCATTCATATTGGAACGGTCTTCTTTGGCAGCAAATCCTTTAAATAAAGGGTTAAGGTCAATCTCAGAATACAGTAAACGCGCTTTGCGGTCGTTAATCTCCTCTATGGCGGTCACGCCTCCTTTGGCTTTAAGCCATCTAAGGGTGAGCATAGTTACATAAACAGCATAAACGGCTGGGGTATTGAACATACTGCCTTTGCCTATATGCTCACTATAATCTAACATACTTGGGATGGCACGTGTTACTTTACCTAGTATATCTTCTCTAATCACAACAAGGGTGGTTCCTGCAGGTCCCATATTTTTCTGAGCTCCCGCATATATCATATCAAATTTTGAAAAATCTAGCTTACGCGAAAAAATATCACTACTCATATCACATATAAGCGGACAATCAACTACAGGGAAGTGTTTTATCTGCGTTCCAAAAATGGTATTGTTACTCGTAAGGTGTAAATAATCTAATCCATCTGGCAGCTCAAAACCTTTAGGAATATAATTATAGTTAGCATCTTTACTTGACGCTACCTCGATCACTTCTCCAAAAAGTTTAGCTTCTTTAATCGCTTTGTCACTCCAGGTACCGGTATTAATATAACCTGCTTTAGTTTGCAATAAATTGTAAGCGGTCATTAAAAACTGTGTACTTGCACCTCCTTGAAGAAATAAGGCTTTATAGCCTTGGCCTTCTAGACCTAATAATTCGAGAGCAAGATTACGTGCTTCGTCCATTACATCTACAAAGTCCTTAGAGCGATGCGATATCTCCAATATTGAGAGTCCTGTATCATTAAAATCCAAAATAGCTTTTGACGCTTCTTGAAAAACTTCTTGTGGCAAGATACAAGGCCCTGCGCTAAAATTGTGCTTCTTCATTAGTAGTATTTTTTCACCAATACAAAGATGCCCAAATTGCAACTATGTTTTACCAATAATTTGATAATTTATGCACTAAATTTTTAACAAAAATGCAATAGTATCCACACCGTCTGCATAATCATTAAGTTCTGGATTTTGGGTTTGCCCAAAAGGAATTTCGCTGTCGCGAAAGTTTTGAGCGACAATACATTGTATTTGCCCAGCCTTTTCCGTTAAGGTCTTTTCTAAGGCTGTTATATTCTCGTATTTCTCATAGAACAGCGTGGCGATAGGAGAGCCAAAACTCTCATCTTCCTTGAGCATTAAAAAACCATTTTCTAACATATCAAAAAGACTCATAAGATAGACCGCCTTGTTGTAGTCGTAGTTGTTTGCATACTTAGCGTGATTGATACTATCTTTCCATTTATAAACTGCATTGAAGAGATTGTCAAAATTATAGTCTTGGGGTACATACAGTTTAGAAACATTACGGCAGCCTAACCCAAAGTATCTAAAGATATCATCTGCCAGGGCTTCTAATTGCTCCGGCGTTTCAGTACCTCCAAGAATAGCCACCGAGTTGCGATTTTTTCTAATGATATTAGGTTTGTTACCAAAATAGTATTCAAAATACCTAGCTGTATTATCACTTCCTGTGGCAATGACCGCATCAAAGTGTTCGAGTTTTTCTTCTGTAAAGGCTATTCTACCTTTAAATTTTGGTGCAATATATTCTAGGTATTTGGCTAGGAAGGGGAGGAGGTGCTTGTCATTACTAGATTGCTTTACAACTACTTTATGCCCTGTTATTAAAACACTCAAAAAATCGTGAAATCCTACTAAAGGGATATTTCCCGCCATAATAATGGCAACGGTTTTATGCGATGATACTTTGTCAAAACTTGTCCCGATATTTTGGGAAGCATAGGGATCCAACCATTGCTGTAAACTGTCCTTGCTAAGCAGTGCAGCCCAACCTTCTATAGCAAAGAGGATATTTTCTTTAGTAAACCAGCCATTATTTTCGCCTGCGAGTTTCATCTGGTGGATAAACCCATCAAAAAAAAGTGTGTTATGGTCTATACCTTCCTGTTGAGTAATCTCTTCTCTAGAGAATTGAGATAGGAAAGTACCCAGTTTTGCAAAAGCGTTAATTCTTTGTTCTAAATCCATACTTGCTTGCCTAATCCTGCGCTAGGCATTATTTTTGTGCAAAGTTATTGAAAAAGAAACCTATGGCAATTATCATAACAGACGAATGTATAAACTGTGGCGCTTGTGAACCAGAATGCCCAAATACTGCAATTTATGAAGGCGCAGATGACTGGCGTTATGCAGATGGTACGGACTTAGAAGGAAATGTAGTCTTGCCTAACGGAAAAGGAGTAGATGCAAATGAGGCTCAGGAGCCGGTAAGTGATGAAATTTATTATATCATACCCGATAAGTGTACGGAGTGCAAAGGTTTTCACGAAGAACCACAATGTGCAGCGGTATGCCCGGTAGATTGCTGTGTGCCAGATGAAGATAATGTGGAGACAGAAGAAGAACTATTAGGGAAACAAGCTTTTATGCATCAGTAATAGATAGTGCTAAGCTTCCGGAAATATCGGGACAAGTTTTGCGGTAACAAACAAACATAAAAAACCACCTTATAGAGGTGGTTTTTTATGTCTATACAGCTTAAGTAGGTATTTTGTGCAGGCCTATCTTAATACGCGCAGCTTTATAACATTCCTGATTATTTTTTGCCTATTGAGAGGGTTGATTTACATCTATATCACAGATGACCTGCTGTAGCCTCTTGCCATAGTCTAATAAAGCCTTAATCTCTTTGATACTTGCCGTACGCTCTTTATTAAAGATTAATAACTGTGTGCCATTAGACTCGATATGGTAATAGGGATTACTCTCAAAAAAGTGGACTAGATCATCCGTAAAGAAATCACGAATGGCCTGCTCATCTTCGCCCAGTAGATAAAACCGTTTTGAGAAATCTGAATGGCCAGAAATATTGATATCGCGATAGCCTGCTAGTCCATAAAACTTCTCTAAGAAACCTTCTTTATCAATGGTAAAGGAAGGCATAGGACAGGCAATATCTATGGTAAGCATAGTAGCTCTTACATTTTCTTTAGCAATAAACTCTCCCTCGCTATAATGAATGTCAAAGGCGTGCAGCGTATGCTCATCCGTATACAATTCATTATAAATGTCCTGTATTTGTTTTGTTTTGAAATAGACAAAACTTTCTAATGCTCTTATGTCTTTATTTTTTTGTGGGATGTATTCTAAGTGGTAATCTTTAGAGAGCTCTTCGAGTAAGTGTTGCCTTCTGGTGAGGTTTTTACTAATCACTTTAGGAATAGGTAGTAGTCTTCTTAAAGCAAAGGGATGTGCAGAGTCTGTATCGTGCATATCGAGTCCTATAACATCAAAGTGTCCGCCGCGCTTAGCAAACAACTCTTGATAGTCGTGCACATTTTCCATCACGGTATGGTCTACAAAAGCACACATAGAAAAATCTACCACCACATCCTGATCTTCTGGAAGATCGTCTATTTTTTCCTTAAGACGGTAATAGTTTAAGAAGGTGCAAAAGTGCTTTACACTCACATAATAGTTGCCTTCGGTCTCTTGATACATCAAGACATTAGGCTTCAATACATTTCTAAGAAATAAGCCTATGTTCTTATTCACGATGAGATGAATAACAAGGGTTGTGATTACGCCAATTACAATTCCTGTAATTAAACCTACAAATAGGGTAGTGAGTAGGGTGGCAAAGAAGATAATGAGTTGTTCTTTTCCAATAGAAAATATTTTCCGTATCATCGCTGGATTAGCCAGTTTATAACCTGTGTATACCAAGATTGCCATTAATGCAGGTAATGGGATACGGGTGAGTTGAGTGCTAAATAAAGCAATGAACAATACGAGGAAAGTGGCGTGAAAAAAATTGGCACTACGATTGGTACCTCCATTATTTACGTTTACCGAACTACGTGCAATTACTGTCACTACATTCATCCCACCTACAAAACCACTTCCTACTGTGGCAAGGCCTAAAGCTTTTAGATCGCGATTAATATTAGATCTTCTCTTTTCGGGATCGAGTTTATCTACCGCTTTGATGCTTAGAAGTGATTCTATACTAGCAATAAGGGTTAAGGCAAGCACATTGCCCCAAAAGGCCATCGAGCTAATTCCTGTAAAATTAGGTGTAGGGATGTCTGAGACAATTTCGCCTAGAGCGGGAATACCAGAAATCATATATTCTGGTGCAATAGGGTTAGGGGCTTTGGCCACCAACTCATAGTAATAACTAAAACCTATTGATAATAAAACGATCCACATAGGCGCAGGGACAAGCTGTAGGTATTTATTTCTAATCTTAGAATAAAACACCATAATCGCTAAGCTTAACACCCCAAAAATAGCAGCATAAGTAAAACCAGCATTCTCATAGTTAAAGGCATTAATAATCGTTCTTGGAATCTCCAATAGGTAATCAATATTGCCCTCACGAGTAATCTTGTTGCCCAGCATAATATGAAACTGCTTCCCTAGTATGATTAGGCCAATTGCAGCCAGCATACCTTGTATGGCAGAAGATGGGAAGAAATCGGCTAGTTTACCTAAACGCAGAAATCCTAATATTAACAATACCGCTCCTGAACAAATAATTGCTGCATAGGCACCTTCTATCCCTAAGGTGGTTATGGATACAAGCAAAACGCCTACCAATCCATTTCCAGGTCCAGTGATAGTCACATTACTTCCTCCAAGAATGGATACGGTAATCCCACCTATAACCGCAGTGATGATACCAGAAATAGGTGGTGCATCACTAGCCATTGCCAGTCCAAGGCCTAAAGGCAGTGCAATAAGGCTCACTACAAATCCTGAGAATATATTCTTAGGAAGTGATTTCATAAAATCGCCTATGTTATTTTTTTTTGCACTCACTGGATAATTAATACGTCTGTGGGTAATTCGGTTAAAATATGTTCAATGTCATGCGGGAATAAACGATCCCAGAAGCTTCCTGATTTTGAGGCATTCATGACCAATAGGTCTGCTCGTACTACTTCGGCATAATGTCCAATGCTATACCCTCTTCTCCCAAAAATGGGTTGGGTTTCTATGGTGATTCCCTCTTTGATGGCTTGTGGTACGGCTTCTATCATTTGCTGCACACGCATATCTTCTCTACGTTTCAATTTTTCCTTTTTAAGGGTGACTTGACGCAGGGATTTATCATCTTGGGCCTTAATGGCTATTTCTTGTTGTCTAATTTCTTCTACGATAGTGAGGCGTCCAGCTTTTAATCTGTGAGCCACGTGAAAGGCAGCGCCTATCGTTTGCTTTGTTTTTTCTGCCTCTAATCCATTTACAACGATATGATCACAAGGAACACGCTCTATAGAAGGTTTGATTAATAGCAATACAGAGCAAGGTGCTTTTCTCGTTATTTTTCGGGCAATAGAGCCTACATAATAGTTTACGATATTCTCCCGTTGCAGGGCCCCTAGAATGAGTAAATCTATTTGATGCTTTTGTGCGGCTTCCAGTATACTTTCTACGGGATTTCCCGGCTGAAAAACATATGCATACCCAAGTCCTTCTTTCTTGAAAGGCGCAAGGATTTCATCTAATTGATTGCGTTTTTCTACAGAATCTTCACCTACGTGTATTAACACTAAGGTTGCATCAAATGCTAATGAGAGCCTAGAAGACTCATAAAGGTTTGCTTTAAGTGTTGGAGAAAATGCGGCACCTATGCCTATAACCTGAAAGGGTCGTTCTTGCAATGAAAGCTGGTTTTAAAATAAGCTAGGAAGATAGGGAAATTTTATAGATTTTTTCGAGCTTGATATAAATGGATATGAATATGCGTGCCCATTTTTCTTGCTTTTAATTTTAAAATCGATGCATTTTCTCCTGAGTATAAATCATCTATGGTTTGTACCCAGTGGTTGAGCCATACCCCAAAATGTTGTTCATTAATACTGTGCTGTTCTTCTTTGTCCACCTTTTCATGTATTTCTAATGGGTTGCCTTTATACTTGCCTGTATGAAAGAGACTGTTTTCCCAGAAGGTAGTGAGGTGTTCAAAATGCGCTGGCCAGTCGTGGATGTGCTTTTCAAAAATAGGTCCCAGATATACATCTTTACGTATTCTGGAATAGAAGGTAGAGACGAGTTGGTAAACATCATCTCTGGTGCTTAGGTCTTGTTTCATATGCATTCTTTGTAGCTGGTCTTAACGATGAACAATATAGCTTGAATAGCCTAAATATTATGCAAAACTTAAAATGTGTGCGTAAGCATACTAACAAAAAAGAGGCTGGCTAAAAGTCACGAATAATCCGTAGATGTCATCCTGAGCCTGTCGAAGGATATTTGATAATAAAAACTATTAAACTTCGACAAGCTCAGTTTGACAATTTCGCCAAGCTCAGTGTGACAAAAAGGCCTCTGTAAAGAGGCCTTTTTTAAATTGTGATCAAGAACTTATTTTATTGCTTCACTTTTTTAAGTTCAATCTCTTTTCCTGTTTTGTCAAGAAGTACGACTTCATCAAAGCCCATATCCTTAAACTGGCTGTATTGAGTTGCTGCATCACCCACGACCATATATGCCATTTTAGACTCATCTAGGTATTTGTTTGCAAGTGCTTTATGCTGTTCTAATGTCATATTACGCACAGTAGCTTCTTCATCTTCAATATAGTTTGCCTCTAATCCATAGGTACTTCTTTCTTGAAGCATTCCTAATAAGGCAAACTGCGTTTCAAAACGACGAGCATTAGATTTAATCATAGAGTTTTTAGTAAACTCTAGGTCTTCCTCTTTAATTCCGTTTTTGTAATTTTTAATCGCATCTCTAAAGATGGCTACAGATTCTCCAGTGGTATTTGTTCTTACAGATGATGATGCTGTAAATGTACCTTGTCGCTTACTTCCTGTAAAGCCAGAACGAGCGCCATAGGTATATCCTTTTTCTTCTCTAAGAATCATATTTACATCTGATGAGAAATTACCGCCCAGTTTAAAGTTCATCACTTCTAAAGGGTAGAAATCTTTATCTGATCTAGGCACAGATAGGTTACCAATATTAATTACAGACTGCTTAGCATTAGGCACATCTACAAATATTAAAGAAGATTTATCTCTATCTACAGGTAGGGCATAGGTAGGAATGGTCACATCCTTTGCCGCCCATTTTTCTTGTAGGTCGTTCAAGGCGCTTAAAGCTGAATTCTTATTGATTTTTCCAACAATATGAAAACGACTTACAGAAGGCGATAAATTCTTGTTATAGAATTCTTTTAGGTCATCCATAGAAATGGCGTTTACATTTGCCACAGTACCGCTCGTAGGGTATGCAAAAATATGATCCTCTCCATATAAGGTTTTACTGTATTGATTACGGGCAATGACATTTGGATTTGCAGCAGATCTTTTAATGCCATTGATCGTGGCTGTTTTAATACGAGCAAACTCTTCTTCGTCCCAACGTGGCTCCATTAGAATTTCTTCTACTAGGTCCATTGTAGCTTCAAAATTTCGCGTAAGCGTATTACCTCTAATCGTTATGGCTTCACGTCCTGTAAACATATTGATACTTGCACCAAGCTTCTGAATAGCTTCTTCTAGCTCTTGAGGTGTTTTGTTTGCAGTACCCTCCATCATAATATCTGTCATAAGATTAGCAACACCATTTTTTTCTTTGCTATCTAATAAATGACCACCTTCTATAACAAGGCTAAAGTTTACCGTAGGAATTTCATTTTGTTCTATACCATATACTTGCATACCGTTACTTAGCTCTACCGTCCAAGTATCTGGAATACTCAGCGCAGGAGACTCTCCAGCTGCTGGTTGTACAGAACGGTCAAAATTAGATGGCGTTTTTGCAATTTCGGTTGTCGTTTCATTAACCTCCTTAGCCACATTCTCAGTAATTGCTTCTTCTACAATAGGTGCTTTTTCTGAGTTTGCAGTAATTAGTTCCATTTGTCCCTTAGGCACAAAACTAGTCATTACATAAGGCTTGTCTTTAATATAGGTATTATACACTCTTAGGATATCATCCTTAGTAACGCTTTTTATATTTTCTATATCCTGTTCTATAAAACTAGGCTCTCCAGCAAAAATATTATATCGTGCTAGTTGATTAGACTTTCCTAGGATACTACTGATACCATTATAAAAACCAGTTTCTAGGCTTGCCTTAATACGCTCAACATCTGCATCTGTAAATCCTTCTGTCTCAAACAATCTAAAAGCATCGTTAACTGCTGTCTCTACACTGTCTAAATCTACACCACCGTTTGCTGTAACTCCTATTCTAAACGCTCCTGCTAATTCTTGCGAATTATTAAAGGCAAAGTAGCGTGAAGATAATTTCTTGTCTTTCTCAATGATCTTGTACATAGGAGCTTTCTTACCGTCAGATAATAATTGTCCTAAGAAGTTAAGTGCATAGGCATCATCTGTATAATGCTCAAGCGTAGGCCATACGATGTTAAGTTGTGGTGCTTGTGCAAAATTATCTTCGTGATATAATCGTACTGTTTTATCTAAAGTTACTCGTTGTGGCTTTAAAGCAGGAACTTCTTTACGCTTCTTAATTTCACCAAAATATTTTTCGATCATTCCTTTTGCCTCATCCATCTCAAAATCTCCAGCAAGTACTAAAGTAGCGTTGTTAGGTCCATAAAAACGATCGTAAAACTCACGTACATCATCTACAGTTGCATTTTGAAGATCTACAAGTTCTCCTATTACTTGCCAATTGTATGGATGTCCCTCAGGATATAAGTTCTTATCAATTACCCATCCCGTATGTCCGTAAGGGTTATTGTCTACACGTTGTCTCTTTTCATTCTGAACAACTTCTTGCTGATTGTAAAAAGCGCTCTCTGTAACTGTATTAATTAAGAAGCCCATACGATCACTCTCTAACCACATAACGGTTTCCATCGCATTTTTAGGGACTACTTCAAAATAGATTGTCCCATCTTTCCAGGTACCACCGTTAAGCGTTCCTCCCGCATCTTGTATTTTTTTAAAGAACTGATCTTGTCCTACATTTTCTGATTCTTGGAAAAGCATATGCTCAAATAAATGCGCAAATCCTGTTCTTCCTGTTTTCTCTCTATTAGAACCTACTCCGTATTGAACGGCTAAGGAAACGATAGGATCACTCTTATCTTGATGTAAAATAACGTCAAGACCGTTTTCTAATTCGTATTTAGTATAGTCTACAGATAATTTAGCCTGTTCTCCGCCAGACCCTGCCTCTCCTTGACAAGAAAGGAAAATGGTTGCACAAAATGCTACCAAACTTGTTACTTTAATGATGTTTTTAGTTGTCATAATGGGTTTTATAAATTGCACAACAAGATACAATGGGCAAACGGGAAGAAAACTTAAAGCAATGTTAAAGAAGTAAGCCGTTTTTTGCAGTGTTTTAGGTATAACGCTTTCGCGAAATGTCGAGACAAGTTTTGCCAAAGCGCTTCTAAAATCTACCCTCCACAATTTTTCAGTATCTTTAGATATGCCACAATGGTTATATATAGTTTTACTCGTCTTGACCATTTATAGTGTGGCCAGTATACTGCTGTATTACTTGCAGGATTATTTCTTATTTAAACCCGAAAAATTACCCAAAGATTTTCAGTTCCATTATGAGAATCAAGAGGTAGATGAATACAATATAGAGACCCGTGATGGGGCCAGTATCAATGGATTGCATTTTAAAGTAAAAAATCCCAAAGGGATTGTTATGTATCTCAAGGGTAATTCTAAGAGTATTAAGGGTTGGGGAAAATTTGCTGTAGATTTTACGCGCAATGGGTATGATGTTGTGATGATGGACTATAGAGGGTTTGGGAAAAGCACCGGAAGACGTAACCAAAAATCTCTTAAACGCGACGGGCAAATGGTCTATAATATGATCCGTGAAAAAGTAGCCGAAAAGCATATTATTGTTTATGGTAGGAGTCTGGGATCTGGTTTAGCCACTAAAATTGCTTCGGTAAACAACCCTCGTATGTTAGTGCTAGACGCGCCTTATTACAGTCTTACTAAAGTGGCTAATCGCTATATGCCTTTTATGCCCTTGTCTTGGCTTATTAAATACCCGCTGCCTACCTATAAATGGATTAGATATGTGCAGTGTCCTATTCATATTATTCACGGTACAGACGATAAGTTGATCCCATATAAAACCAGCGTTAAGCTTTCTAAAATTAAGCCTAAATTATCAAAATTGTATACGGTTATAGGAGGAGGACATAAAAATTTAAATAACTTTGAAAGCTACCATAAGATGCTTACAGAAATTCTTAATTTCAAACCTACAGCAAGCACCTTAGAAGGTTCTAGTTTTAAAGTAATCCATAATTCAAAACGCAAAAATGCGTAAACTTAAGTTTGTTTTTATTACAATTTTTATAATGGCTAATTTATATGGAGTTTTAAGCGGAGCACTCTATTTTTTTCAAGAGAATTTAATTTTCCATCCTAGCCAACTGCCACAAGAGTATGAGTTCAATTTTGACAGTGCTTTTACAGAAGTAAGGCACACCACTACAGATGGGGCTCAACTACACGGCTTACATTTTACAGTAGATCAACCTAAAGGCACTTTATTGTATTATCATGGCAATGCAGGAGACCTGAGTAGATGGGGAGAAATCGTGCAGTACTTTGTACAAAAAGACTTGAATGTGATTGTGATGGACTATCGCAATTTTGGAAAAAGTACAGGGCAGATGAGTGAAAAAGTTTTATATGAAGATGCAGCGTATTGGTTTGCTTACGCGAAAAAATCTGCAACAGAAACCCAAACGCCATTACACGTTTATGGTAGGAGTTTAGGGACCAGTTTTGCCACCTTTGTGGCTTCTAGAAATGAGGTTCATCAACTTATTTTAGAAACTCCATTTTATAGTATAGAAGATGAGGCCAAGACGCGTTTTCCTATTTTGCCTATACGCCGTTTGTTACAATATAAACTCGCTAGCTATAGCTTTATCAATAAAGTAAAAGCACCTATCACCATACTTCACGGCACGGCAGATGGGGTAGTGGTTTATGAACACGGTAAGAAATTGTATGCTGCGATAGCAGGAGATAATAAGACATTTGTGACCATTCCTGATGGCGGGCATAATGATTTAATTAATTTTGAAGAATATCGTGAGGCGATAGATGGGCTATTGCCTTGATACCTCATATTGCGCTATGAAACTCAATTCCTTACTTAAAACGGCAATAAAGACATACCTGTTCACTTGGATTCTTATGTTCCTGGTGATTGGGATTTTTATGTATCGTTCCTCGGGTAATTTATCAGAAGTTTTTAGTCAATTACAAGCTGTGATTGCTAACAGTAGTTTTCTGGTCTTTCTTCATCTTCTTTTTCTAGGGTTTTTTCTACTCTTTCTATTGTTTAGATATATCAGGAAAGGCTATCAGGCGTATGGATGGAAAACGGCGATAAAGCGGTTTAGTCTTTTTTTGCTGCTTCCCGTGGGTTTAATCTATGGGCTGCGTACAGCGATAATAAGTATAAATACAGCAGAGCATTACGATTATGCTTGGAACTACGATTTTGAGAATGTGTTACAGACACCGCAAAAGAATTATTTAAGAGATGGCAAGCATAGAGGGATGAGTGTGTTTCGTATGGGTGGCGGAGAACATGCTGCATCTATGCAAGCTTTAATTAAAGATAATGTAGAGTGGGTGGCGGTAATTCCGTTCTTATATCAGGAGAATGAGCAAACCACTCAATTGCGCAGCAGACCGCATACTACGGTATGGACTAGAAGAGATTCTCTTATGATGAAGCGCATAGACACCCTTCACGCTCAAGGGATGTATGTACATTTAAAACCCCATGTTTGGCTAGGTGATGGCTGGCGTTCTAATATTAGGTTGGCAGATGAAGACTGGGACCATTGGTTTGCTGTCTACGAAAAAGAAATGCTGTATTATGCTCGTATTGCAGAGGCAACGGGAACAGCTTTGTTTTGTATCGGGACAGAACTGCGCACGGTGATCGCAAATAGACCGGAGGCTTGGAAGCCTTTTATTGCAAAAATTAAAAAGGTGTATTCTGGTAAACTAACCTATGCGGCTAACTGGGACGACCCTATTGAGAATATTCCTTTTTGGGAAGAAATGGATTATATTGGGATACAAGCTTATTTTCCGCTTACGGAACATGAATTACCAGAAATTGAAGAAATTAAAAAAGGTTGGGAAAAGCATATTCCTATACTTGA
>JALZVV010000133.1 GCA_023299935.1 Dokdonia sp. | reverse complement strand
TTTTCCCAGCAAATAAGTCCGCCTAGTTTACCAATATGAGTATCAAAAGTAACGAGACCTTCACCACCTGCCTCTCCCCAGATGATACGTTCAAAGCCTGTAGGCTTAATCTTACGATGTACCCCTAACAATCCTTTAGTAGGTGATATATAGAGCATAGAACAGTATAAGGTTCCATTATGGGATTGTTGTTCTGTCACTCCCAGAATAAGATATACTTGCTCTTCTTTTGCCAGTTTCTCGATACGTTCTAGATCTGTATCTAGATTAAAGCTATTCTTATAGTAGGTAGCAAATACATCCCGCCCTTCTTGTGTGCGGCTGCCTACTTTTGTTCCAAACATAAACCCTCTTGGATATCCTGGAACAAAAGATTCTGGAAACACAATGAGTTTGCTTCCTTCTTGTGCGTGCTTCTTGGTTAAGCGTTCTACTTTATCAAGTGTTGCTTCTTTATCAAAAAAAACAGGGCTGTCTTGTATAAGACTTACTTTTACTTTCATCTATAGGTATTTTATGGATGCATCTCCTTCTGTTACTTGAAGTTCAATCTGAGCTCCCATTAGCAAGGCATGATTATCATCCAGATGTCCTGCAGGAAAATCAAAAGCTACAGGAAAATCGCATTCTTGGATAGCATCCATTACAATTTCTTGAGCGGTTTTACCAAATGGAATTCTATTATCGTGCATCTTAGTCATCCCACCCACAACTAGTCCTGCAAGATTATCAAGCATACCATTGCGTTTAAGATTCATCACCATACGATCAATATGATAGAGATATTCATCTAGATCTTCTATAAATAGTATTTTTCCATCGGTATCTAAACTAGAAGAACTGCCACACAAAGAATAAAGTATAGACAGGTTCCCTCCTACAAGTATTCCACTGGCTTTTCCTTGTTGATTAAGACTATGGTTTGTAGGGTAATTAAAATCTGGTTTTTCTCCGAAAAGGGATTTTTTAAGGCTCGCTTTCGCGAAAGCGCTATTATCTTCAAGACTCACCGGCATCGTAGCGTGTACTGTTTGAAAACCAATTTTATGTAAATGGCTATGCAGGACCGTTACATCTGAGTAGCCCACGACCCACTTAGGATATTTTACAAATTTGTAAAAATCCAATTGATCAATAATACGCACTGTCCCATATCCCCCGCGTGCGCACCAGATCGCTTTTATCTCGGGATTATCAAGCATTTCTTGAAAATCCTGAGTCCGCTCTGCGTCTGTTCCTGCATACTGATTATCTTCTAATCCTATGGTCTTCCCTATCACGGGAACGAGACCCCATTTTTCGAGTAAATCTGTACCCTCTTTAAGTTCTTGTAAAGAAATTTTGCGGGCTGTTGCAACAATAGCTATTTGATCGCCTTTTTGTAATGATGGAGGTACTAACAAAAGAATAATTTTTGTTCAATATACTAAACAAATACTGCAATAGACAATTGTACTTATATCGTAATACTTTTATAATCTAATCCCTATAAAAGCCTACTTCTTCTATATCATACAGGGTTAAAATTCCCTATTTTTGTGACTTCTAAAGATTTAAAATGTCACAACGTTATACCATTACCGCAGCTTTACCGTACACTAATGGCCCCATACACATAGGTCATCTCGCAGGAGTTTATATCCCTGCAGATATTTATGCACGTTACTTACGCATGCAAGGAGAAGATGTTGCCTTTGTTTGCGGTAGTGACGAACACGGAGTCCCTATTACTATTAAAGCAAAAAAAGAAGGGATTACCCCTCAACAAGTTGTAGATCGCTATCACACGATTATTAAGCAGTCTTTTTTAGATTTCGGAATTACGTTTGACAACTATTCTCGTACCAGTGATCCAATTCATCACGATACCGCATCAGACTTTTTTAAGACTATGCACAAGCAAGGAAAGTTTATAGAAGAGACTAATGAGCAGTTGTATGATGCAGAGGCAAACCAATTTCTTGCCGATCGTTTTGTAACAGGAACTTGCCCTAAATGTGGTTTTGAAGAGGCTTATGGTGACCAATGTGAAAACTGCGGAACATCACATAACGCCACAGACCTTATTAACCCTAAAAGTGCAATCTCTGGAGCAAAGCCAAGTCTAAAAGAAACCAAACACTGGTTTTTGCCTTTAGACCAGTACGATGCTTTTTTTAAGGAATGGATTTTAAAAGGACATAAAAAGGATTGGAAAAGCAATGTATACGGACAGTGCAAATCTTGGATAGATGATGGCTTACGCCCACGTGCTGTTACTCGTGATCTAGATTGGGGAATCCCTGTACCTGTAGAAGGAGCAGACGGAAAAGTACTATACGTATGGTTTGATGCACCTATAGGATATATATCTGCTACCAAAGAATGGGCAAGCCGAGAAGGAAAAGATTGGGAACCGTATTGGAAGGATGAGAATACGAAACTGGTGCATTTTATAGGGAAAGACAATATTGTTTTTCACTGTATTATTTTTCCAGCAATGCTCAAAGCACACGGCGATTATGTATTGCCAGAAAACGTGCCCGCTAATGAGTTTTTAAACTTAGAAGGCAAGAAGCTCTCTACCTCAAAAAACTGGGCAGTATGGCTACACGAGTATTTAGAAGACTTTCCAGAACAGCAAGATGTCTTGCGTTATATGCTTACGGCAACTGCTCCAGAAAGTAAGGACAATGACTTTACTTGGAAAGATTTCCAAACCAGAAACAACAGCGAGTTAGTAGCCATTTTTGGTAATTTTATTAATCGAGTTACCGTACTTACCCACAAATATTATGATGGTGTCGTGCCAGAGCCAAGTGCTTTTAATGATCTAGACAAGAAAGTACTTGCAGAGGTAGCTGCCTATCCTTCTGTAATAGGAAGTAGTGTAGAGAAATACCGCTTTCGCGAAAGCCAAAACTACCTTATGAACCTCGCTCGTTTAGGAAACAAATACCTGGCAGACGAAGAGCCGTGGAAAACCATAAAAACCGATGAAGAGCGCACAAAAACAGTAATGTATGTAGCCTTGCAAATCGCAACAGCACTTTCTGTATTGAGCGAACCATTCTTGCCTTTTACTTCTCAAAAATTAAAAGGTATTCTAAATATAGGTGCTAACGACAACCAAAACTCATTGAGCTGGAATGACGTTTCAAGCAAAGAAGAACTAATAAAATCGGGGCACACCATTAATCCATCAGAACTCCTTTTCTCAAAAATAGAGGATGCAGATATCCAAAAACAATTAGACAAATTGGAAGCAAGCAAACAAGCAAACGAAGCTGAAAATGCAGTAGTAGAAACACAAAAAGACATTATTAATTTTGATGATTTTACCAAGCTAGATATGCGCGTAGGGACAATCATTGAAGCTCAAAAAATGCCGAAAACTAAAAAACTTTTAGTGCTCAAAGTAGATACAGGTATTGATACAAGAACAATTGTTTCTGGTATTGCAGAGAGCTTTACGCCAGAAGAAGTTGTGGGTAAGCAAGTAACTGTTCTTGTTAATCTAGCGCCTCGTGCGTTACGCGGTGTAGAGAGTGAAGGAATGATTTTGATGACAGAAGATACTGCTGGCAAATTAGTATTTGTAAATCCAGATACAGATGG
>JALZVV010000132.1 GCA_023299935.1 Dokdonia sp. | reverse complement strand
GCTGGATTTGCGTTGTATATCACCTTTGCCTTTTTTATGAAACTAAAGGATTTAGTATACACTAAGCGTTCTTCTGTATTTGATTTATAGATATGGTTGATTTCTTTAAATCCAAATTTTCTGTAGCTTTAACACTCGTAGTATTCACCCTATTAATAGGGATATTTGGGTTTAGGTTCATTGCAGACTATAGCTGGGTAGATGCTGTCTACATGACCGTAATAACCATTACAACAGTAGGCTATGGAGAAGTAATGCCACTTACCCCTGAAGCCAAAATATTTACAATAATTCTAATTTTATGTAGCGTAGTCATTGTAGGATATGCGATTACGGTAATCACAGAATATATTATTAGTAGAAACTCTTATGACTCTCTAAAATTGAAACGCGTGCAAAAACAAATAAATAAGCTCACAGATCACATTATCGTTTGTGGTTATGGTAGAAACGGAAAGCAAGCCGTAGAAAAACTACGCGCTTACAACAAAGATTTTGTGGTCATTGAACAGGATGAAGAAATTATAGAGCGTTTTGAAAACGCAAGTACTTTATTTATTAAAGGAAATGCAAATGAAGACGAGATTCTTGTCGCTGCGGGAGTAGGGAAAGCACACACCTTAATCACTGCCTTACCGGACGATGCCGATAATCTTTTTGTAGTTCTTAGTGCTCGCCAACTCAATAAAGAATTACAGATTATTAGTAGAGCAGAGTTTGAAACCTCACAAAGTAAACTCAAACTGGCTGGAGCTAATAATGTGATAATGCCTAATCGCATAGGAGGTGATCATATGGCAAGTCTTGTGGTGCATCCAGACCTCATTGAGTTTTTAGACAACTTATCTGTAGTAGGGGAAGAAGATAGCATTAATGTAGAGGAAATCGCTTTTGATATTGTTTGTCCGGATGGTAAAGAAGTGACTGTAAAGGAGATTGATTTGCGCAATAAAACAGGATGTACAATAATAGGTTATAAGACAGCTACAGATAAATATATTGTGAATCCCAGTGCTGAGCTTCTCCTGGAGAAAGGTTCTAAGCTTATACTCATTGGGCGTCCAGAGCAAATACGAACGCTTCATGAGGTATTTGATTTTTAAGTGCTATTACGATTTTAAGAAGCATTCCTTTGAATAAGAGTCATTTTTTTGCATCTTGCTATCTCATTTTAATGATAACCTAACAAAAACTATACGATGAAGAAATATCTTCTTTTACTACTAAGTGTTTTTATGCCTTTATTGTCATTTGCACAAGAATCTCAGGAAGTTGGAATAGATCAGAAAATTGATCAGGCATTCCAGCCAGTATCAGACTTCTTTTCAAATGTGATCTTTTTTCAGGTAGCAGGTATACCATTTGTGCTTATTTTATTAGTATTTAGCGCATTGTTTTTTACAATATATTTTGGATTTCCTAATGTGAGATATTTTGGTAAAGCCATTAATGTTGTGCGTGGTAAATATGATGAGATTGAAGGTCACGGCTTAGGAGACAAAGCTGCTGGTGTTGATGGAGATATTCCTGACACCATAAGAGATGAAAGTAAAGATGGTGAAGTAAGTCACTTCCAGGCACTGGCAACTGCAGTATCAGGAACAGTGGGAAATGGAAATATTGCTGGGGTAGCTTTAGCTATTGCCTTAGGAGGTCCTGGAGCAACATTTTGGATGATTGTTTGTGGTCTTTTAGGAATGTCTACGAAATTTGTGGAGTGTACCTTGGGTGTCCAGTATCGCGATGTCGGAGAGGATGGGACTATATATGGAGGCCCAATGTATTATTTAAGTAAAGGCCTTAAAGAAAGAGGTTTTGGAATGTTGGGGAAGATTACCGCAGTATTATTTGCAATCTTCTGTATTGGAGGTTCTTTTGGAGGTGGAAATGCTGCACAATCCAATCAGGCAACAATAGTATTAAAGGAGATGTTCGATCTTCAAAGTGCAGGAGCAGGATTTTGGATTGGAGTTGTATTAGCAATACTTGTTGGAATTATTATCATAGGTGGAATTAAGCGTATTGCTTCGGTTACAGAAAAAGTAGTGCCTTTTATGGCAGTAATGTACATCCTTGCTTGTCTTTATATCATCTTTAGTAATTTTTCTTTAATAGATGACGCAATTGGTTTAATTGTTTCAGAAGCATTTAATCCTACCGCAATAGGCGTAGGTGGATTTATTGGAGTCCTTTTAGTAGGGTTTAAACGAGCCGCATTCTCTAATGAAGCTGGAGCTGGTTCTGCTTCTATTGCACACTCAGCTGTAAGAACAAAGTATTCGGCTAGTGAAGGATTAGTAGCCTTATTGGAGCCGTTTATTGATACGGTAGTAATCTGTACGATGACAGCACTGGTAATTGTAATTTTCAATTTTGGAGGATTCTTTGAATATGGAGGAGATGGTTCTGGAGCCGTTCTTATAGATGGTGTTTCTTTTGAAGGTGCTGGAATTACATCTAAAGCATTTGCACAGTATATTCCTTATTCCAATGTATTCCTGACTATTGCTGTAGTATTGTTTGCGGTGTCTACAATGATCTCGTGGTCTTACTATGGATTACAGTCTTGGAAATATCTTTTTGGAAGAGGAAAGAAAGCAGATCTTTTGTATAAAATATTGTTCTTGACCTTTGTAATCATTGGTTCAGCAGCAAGTATGGGGTCAATATGGGCGTTCTCAGATGCAATGATATTTGCAATGGTGTTCCCTAATATGATAGGATTATTCTTCTTATTCCCAGTGGTAAAAAAACAACTAATACGTTTCTTTGATGCAATAAAAGCAAATAAAGTAAGCGCATAAATCAGAACAATGAAAAGTTTTAAATCCCACTTCTTATTCGATCGAAGAAAGAGAAGTGGGATTTTGCTTTTATGTACACTTATCATAGCGGTACTGGCCTTTTTATTATGGTACACTCCAGAAGTAGATATTGTTGTATCGCAGGAAGAAGCGATAAGAGTAGCCCATTTTCAAAAAGAGATAGATTCTCTCAAAGTGGTTGAACTTGAAAATAGAAAGCCTAAAATCTATCCTTTTAATCCTAATTTTATTACAGACTATCGCGGCTATACGTTAGGGCTGACCACAGAGGAGATAGGTAGGTTGAGACGCTTTCGCGAAAGCGATAAATGGATAAATTCATCTGCAGATTTTAAGCGAGTAACTAAGGTTTCTGATTCACTCTTAGTCGCAATTTCTCCTTATTTTAAATTCCCAGATTGGGTTGCAAATCCCAAACCCAAACCAAACTATACCCCAAAGAAGAAATGGAAAACAGCCGAAGAAAAGGGAGGATTGAACAGGGTCACTTTTGATGCCCTGATGCAACTGGAAGGAATGGATGAAGGTGCCGCTCATAAAATCATAACACATCATAAAAAGATAGGGGGCTATCTAGTAGATCAGCAGATTTATGATGTATACGGAGTGGCTACAAAACTTAAACGTGAAGTGCTTAATCATTACACCGTGAAGCAAAAACCAACGGTAGTATTGATGGATGTGAATACGGCATCTGCCTCAGACCTATCTACTATACCTTTGCTCAATTTTGATATGGCAAAAGAAATGGTAGATTATCGCATCCTTAGAGAAGGGGTGAAAAATATAGAAGAGCTTAAGAATTTAGATGGGATGACCGACTATAAATTTGAGAGAATTCGATTATATTTGAAAGCAAATTAAATTTGCCAAGACTTATAGGCTATTCCCTATAAAAGCACTTACCTTAATTACCTATGAACAACGTATATTTTACAGAAGAGCATCAATTATTTCGTCAGAGTTTAAGTGACTTTTTGCAGAAAGAAGTAGCGCCTCACATTGAGAAATGGGAGTCTACAGGAACCATTGACCGTTTTATCTGGGAAAAGTTTGGAGAGATGGGATTTTTTGGAATCGCCTATCCGGAACAATACGGTGGTATGGATCTAGATTTTTTCTATACTGTTATTTTACTTGAAGAGTTACAGAAGATTAAATCAGGAGGTTTTGCTGCGGCAATCTGGGCGCATGCTTATTTAGCAATGACCCACCTCAATGCAGAAGGTGATGAGCGTATCAAACAAGAATATCTTGCCCCTAGTATCACAGGAGAGAAGATAGGCTGTTTGTGTATTACAGAGCCTTTTGGAGGAACAGATGTTGCAGGAATGCGCACCACGGCAATAAAAGATGGAGACCATTATATTATGAATGGTTCTAAGACTTTTATTACTAATGGTGTGTACTCAGACTATCTTGTGGTAGCAGCTAAAACGGCTCCAGAATTAGGAGGGAAAGGGATGAGTATTTTTATAATTGATAGAGATACTCCAGGAGTTTCTGCTACTAAGCTGGATAAGTTAGGATGGAGAGCTTCAGATACGGGTGAAATTGCTTTTGATAATGTAAAAGTGCCTGTTGCTAATTTAATGGGAGAGGAGAACAAAGGCTTTGGGTACATTATGCAACATTTTGCAACAGAGCGTTTAATCATGGGCATTAATGCGCACGCAAGAGCAGAATGGGCAATAGACTATACCTTAGGATATATGAAAGAGAGAACGGCTTTTGGTAAGACCATAGATCGTTTTCAAGCTTTACGCCATAAGATGGCAGAGCGTATGGCAGAAGTAGAGATGTCTAAGGCATTTAACTATGCCATCGCAGATAGGCTAGATAAAGGAGAATATCCAGTAAAAGAAGCAACCATGTCCAAGCTTACAGCAACTAAAATTGCAGATGAGGTGATTAATGACTGCCTACAGATGTTAGGAGGTTATGGATATATGGAAGAGTATCCGCTAGCAAGAGCTATGAGAGATAGTAGGCTAGGACCCATAGGTGGAGGTACTTCTGAGATATTAAGAGAGATAATTGCAAAGATGATTATTGACGGAAAAGAGTATACGGTGAAAACCTAATACTTAAAACAAAATAAAATGAATTAGTGTTGCTCGATACAGAATTAGATGTATATTTGCAGCCTGAAAACCGAATAAGAACTTAAAGAAAGGAGGTCCCATTATGTTAATTATACCAGTAAAAGACGGAGAAAATATAGATAGAGCGCTTAAACGTTTCAAGCGTAAATTTGATCGAACAAAAACGATGCGTAACCTAAGGGAGCGCAAGCAGTTTACAAAACCTTCTGTAACAAGAAGACGTGAGATTCAAAAAGCAGCTTATATTCAAGGTCTAAGAGACCAAGAAAATATCTAAGCAAAACCATCCGTCCGCTTATAATAAGTGTCTGGATTAACAGGGAGCCTTATACGCTCTCAAGATATATAACGTTGTCTTATAAAGTTTATCTTTGTAAGGCAACGTTTTTTTTTAGTCAATTTTTGCCTAGGCCTAAATCTCATTTATTCTAGTACAATATGTCAATAAGCTCCTTTGTAGACTATCTGCGCCTTGAGAAGAACTACAGCGAGCATACGATCCTCGCTTATGAGAGAGATATTGAGGAGTTTTCTGCTTTCGCGAAAGCGAATTACGAACTAGACAACTTAAACACAATTCATTATTCACAAATACGGTCCTGGATTGTTGAGCTCGTTGAAAATGGTATTAGCAATAGAAGCATTAACCGAAAAGTAGCTTCTCTAAAAGCCTATTATAAATTTTTGCTCAAAATTGGGGAACTAAAAATATCTCCATTAGTAAAGCATAAGGCATTAAAAACGCCAACTAAAATTCAAGTTCCTTTTTCTCAGAAGGAGGTGGATGATGTTATTGCCAATTTACAAGCCGAAAACGATTTTGAATCCTTGCGCAATCTTCTAGTGGTTGAGTTATTGTATTCCACTGGAATGCGTCGCGCAGAACTCATAGGGTTGACTATAGGTAGTGTAGATCACAGTCAATCCTTAATTAAGGTATTAGGTAAACGCAATAAGGAACGTAGTATTCCCTTATTGCCTAAAGTGAAGCAAACTTTATATAAATATTTAGAACAAAGAAATAGTATTGCCAGCAGCTCCTATGATGAGCCGTTAATAATAACAAAAAAAGGCGTTAAAGTCTATGGCGTACTTGTTTACAGAATTATAAATCACTACTTTAGTAAGGCATCTAATAAGTTAAAAGTAAGTCCGCATATAGTAAGGCATAGCTTTGCTACCCATTTATTAAACGAAGGTGCAGACCTAAATATCGTGAAAGAGCTTCTAGGCCACGCAAGCTTAGCCTCGACACAGGTATATACTCACAATAGTATTGCAGGACTCAAAGATGTGTATAGGAATGCACATCCTAGAAATAAAAAGTAACTTATTCTGAGCAATTGTAGATAGATAGTCTATCTATTTCTAACTAAAATAATGACTTATGAAAGTAATTGTAGAAGCCCCACGATTTGATGCAGATGTTAAACTCATTGATTTTATAAAAAAGAAGTTAACTAAGTTAGAACAGTTTTATGATAAAATTATTCAGGCAGATGTTTTTCTTAAGCTTGAACCCAATAACAAGCCAGAGAATAAAATAGTAGAAGTTTTAGTGCATGTGCCAGGCGATAAATTTATCGTAAAAAAAATGGCTAAGTCCTTTGAAGAAGGGATTGATGTATGTGCTCAGTCCTTAGAAAGAGTACTTAAAAAACGAAAAGAGAAAATTAGGTCACATGCCTAGTGAAAAAAATAATTAAAAAGTTTTGTTAGATATTAAAATTGTCTACATTTGCAGTCCGTTAGAAATAGCGGGCTTTTTTATGTCTCTTTTGGGGTGTGAAAATTTAGCAAAAAAGCCGATGTAGCTCAGCTGGCTAGAGCAGCTGATTTGTAATCAGCAGGTCGTGGGTTCGAGTCCCTCCATCGGCTCTTTTTTTTGCCTTGAAAGAGGTTTGTTCTAAATTGTATGTTTTGTGCAATTGAAATGAGAATGGGGAGATACTCAAGCGGCCAACGAGGACGGACTGTAACTCCGTTGACTATGTCTTCGCAGGTTCGAATCCTGCTCTCCCCACAGTGTTTTCTGCAGGTCAGAAAATGAATTGAAATATTGAAACCTTTAATACTACTTAATGTAGTGTTATAAATGCGGGAGTAGCTCAGTTGGTAGAGCGTCAGCCTTCCAAGCTGAATGTCGCCAGTTCGAACCTGGTCTCCCGCTCAAACTTGTGCTCGCGTAGGTGAGCATCTCATCAAATAAGATGAGGTGTTAGTTGTTGTAGGCTTTCGAGCGTAAACATATAAGCCGACGTAGCTCAGGGGTAGAGCGTTTCCTTGGTAAGGAAGAGGCCACGGGTTCAATTCCCGTCGTTGGCTCAACAGGATATTAAAAATGAGTGCTGGTCGTACTCACTTTTTGTGCTTGCATAAAAAGGCAAACGATCAAAAAGAACTAGTACACTAATAATAACTAAGATTAAATAATTACATTATGGCAAAGGAAACATACGATCGTTCGAAACCCCATTTAAATGTTGGTACTATCGGACACGTAGATCACGGTAAAACAACTTTAACTGCTGCGATTACAAAAGTATTGGCAGATGCTGGTTTTTCAGAAGCTTCTGCTTTTGATCAAATTGACAACGCCCCTGAGGAAAAAGAAAGAGGTATAACAATTAACTCTTCACACGTTGAGTATGCGACAGAAAATCGTCACTACGCACACGTTGATTGTCCAGGTCACGCCGATTACGTAAAGAATATGGTAACAGGTGCTGCTCAAATGGACGGTGCTATTCTTGTTGTTGCTGCGACAGATGGTCCTATGCCACAAACACGTGAGCACATCCTTCTTGGTCGTCAGGTAGGAATTCCTCGTATTGTTGTATTCATGAATAAAGTGGATATGGTTGATGATGAAGAATTGCTTGAGTTAGTAGAGATGGAAATCAGAGATCTTCTTTCTTTCTACGAGTATGATGGAGATAATGGTCCTGTTATAGCTGGTTCAGCTCTTGGGGCATTAAACGGTGAGCAAAAATGGGTAGATACTGTAATGGAGCTTATGCAAGCTGTTGATACTTGGATCGAAGAGCCATTACGTGAAACTGAAAAAGATTTCTTAATGCCTATCGAGGATGTATTCTCTATTACTGGTCGTGGTACTGTTGCTACTGGTCGTATAGAAACTGGTATTGCAAATACTGGAGATCCTGTTGAGATTATTGGAATGGGAGCTGAGAAGCTTACATCTACGATTACAGGTATTGAGATGTTCCGTCAGATCCTTGATAGAGGTGAAGCTGGAGATAACGCTGGTATTCTTTTGAGAGGTATTGAGAAGTCTCAAATCTCTAGAGGTATGGTAATTGTTAAGCCAGGATCTGTAACTCCACACGCTAAGTTTAAGGCTGAGGTTTATATCCTTAAAAAAGAAGAAGGTGGACGTCACACTCCATTCCATAATAACTACCGTCCACAGTTTTACGTACGTACAACTGACGTAACCGGGAACATTGCGCTTCCTGATGGAGTTGAGATGGTTATGCCTGGAGATAACTTAACAATTACTGTTGAGCTTATCCAGCCTATCGCACTTAGCATCGGTTTACGTTTTGCTGTTCGTGAAGGAGGTAGAACGGTAGGAGCAGGTCAAGTTACAGAGATACTAGACTAAGCTTAAATAGATATTTATATAGTAAAGGTGTTTCGCTTTTGAGCGGAACGCCTTGACTTTTGTTAAAAGGAGATGCGCTAATTGAGCTTTTGCGAAAGCGTAAATCCTTAATTAATATACGGGTTTAGCTCAGTTGGTAGAGCACTGGTCTCCAAAACCAGGTGTCGTGAGTTCGAGTCTCTCAACCCGTGCAAGAAAAAAATATTATGGCAGGAATTGTAAGTTATATTCAAGAATCATACAGTGAACTAAAAAATCATGTAACCTGGACGCCGATCGCAGAAGCGCAACGCCTTATGGTTGTGGTTGCAGTGTTCTCTATCATCTTTTCACTAGCTGTGTGGGGTGTGGATACTGTCTTTAGCAAGGTGATTAAGTTGTATTTTGAAAACGTAGTAGGAGCATAATTCTGAGATAATGGCTAAGACAATCAACACGAAGCAATGGTATGTAGTAAGGGCTGTAAGCGGTCAAGAGAATAAGGTGAAAGCCTATATCGAGCAAGAAATTGGTCGTTTAAATCTGGAAGATTATATAGAAGAGGTTTTAGTACCTACAGAAAAGGTAATCCAGATCCGTAATGGAAAAAAAGTAAATAAGGAAAGAGTATATTTTCCTGGTTACATAATGGTGAAGGCGGTGTTAGGAGGAGAGATTCCTCATATTATTAAATCTATTAACGGTGTTATTGGATTTTTAGGAGAAGTGAAAGGAGGGGATCCTGTCCCTTTAAGAAAGGCAGAAGTAAATCGTATGCTCGGAAAAGTAGATGAGCTTGCCGTAAAACAGGATAATATTGCGATTCCATTTACAATAGGGGAGACAATCAAAGTAATTGATGGTCCTTTTAATGGTTTTAATGGTGCTGTAGAGAAGGTGAATGAGGAGAAGCGTAAACTCGAGGTTATGGTAAAGATTTTTGGAAGAAAGACACCACTGGAGTTAAGCTATATGCAAGTAGAAAAAGTATAAGAATTTAATTGTTACATTAATATATTTTGGATTCTGTTCTATTGCTTCCACATGATGAACAGATCGTATTAAATTTTAAAAAATGGCAAAAGAAGTAAGTAAGGTTGTTAAGTTACAAGTGCGAGGAGGCGCAGCAAACCCTTCTCCACCAGTAGGACCTGCTTTGGGTGCGGCCGGAGTTAATATTATGGAGTTCTGTAAGCAGTTTAATGCTAGAACTCAAGATAAGGCCGGTAAAGTACTTCCTGTTGTTATTACTGTTTATGGAGATAAGTCTTTTGACTTTGTTATTAAAACTCCACCAGCAGCAGTTCAATTAATGGAAGCAGCCAAAGTGAAAGGTGGTTCTGGTGAACCTAACCGTAAGAAAGTTGCAAAAGTTACTTGGGATCAAGTAAAAGCTATTGCAGAAGACAAAATGCCTGATTTGAATGCATTTGAAATCGGAAGCGCTATGAAAATGGTAGCCGGTACAGCGCGTTCAATGGGTATAACGGTAAAAGGTGGCGAAGCTCCTAACTAAACATCCAAAAAGTAAATTAAAATGGCAAAATTAACAAAAAAGCAAAAAGAAAATCAAGCTAAAGTTGAGGCTGGAAAAGCCTACAACCTTGATGATGCTTCTGCAATAATAAAAGCAGTGAGCAATGCAAATTTTGATGCTTCTGTAGATATTGCTGTCCGTCTTAATGTAGATCCTCGTAAAGCAAACCAGATGGTTCGTGGAGTGGTAACACTTCCTCATGGAACTGGTAAGGATGTAAAAGTGCTTGCACTTGTTACTCCTGATAAAGAGGCAGAAGCAAAAGAGGCTGGGGCAGACTTCGTAGGTCTTGATGAATACCTTGAGAAAATTAAGGGAGGTTGGACAGACGTAGATGTTATCATTACTATGCCTAGTGTAATGGGTAAATTAGGACCATTAGGACGTGTTCTTGGACCACGTGGTTTAATGCCTAACCCTAAGACTGGTACAGTAACGATGGATATCGCAAAAGCAGTATCAGATGTAAAATCCGGTAAGATTGACTTTAAAGTTGAGAAGACAGGTATTGTTCACGCATCTGTAGGTAAAGCATCATTTGACGCAGAAAAAATTGCTGGAAACGCAAGAGAATTAATCACAACATTAGTAAAGCTTAAGCCTACTACTGCAAAGGGAGTTTACATCAAGAGCATATTTATGTCTTCTACGATGAGTCCTAGCGTAGAGATAGATGCTAAACGTTTTGCAGATTAGTAGTAGTTAAGTTAGAAATTATGACAAGAGAAGAAAAATCAAAAGTAATAGAAGATTTAACTGCACAACTAGGTGATAATACAAACATCTATCTAGCAGATATTTCTGGACTTGACGCAGGAACGACTTCTAATTTACGTCGTGCTTGTTTTAAAGCTGGAGTTAAACTAGCTGTGGTTAAGAACACCTTGCTTTCTAAAGCAATGGATGCATCAGATAAAGATTTTGCAGAACTTCCCGAAGTATTAAAAGGGAATACTGCAATTATGTTTTCTGAGACTGGTAATGCACCAGCAAAGGTTATCAAAGAATTTCGTAAGAAATCAGATATGCCTTTGTTAAAGGGAGCATTTATAGAAGAGGCTATCTATGTTGGTGATGATCAATTAGATGCTCTTGTAAACATCAAGTCAAGAGAAGAACTTATTGGAGATATCGTTGGATTACTTCAATCGCCTGCTAAGAACGTTATTAGCGCTCTTAAATCAGGAGGGGGTACTCTTGCTGGTATTATTAAAACACTTTCTGAGAAGGAAGGATAAATACGTACGCAAACAATACAATTATATTTAATTAAAGATTTTTAAAACGATAGAAAATGGCAGATTTAAAAGATTTCGCAGAACAATTAGTTAACCTTACAGTAAAAGATGTAAACGAGTTAGCTACTATTTTAAAAGATGAGTATGGTATCGAGCCTGCTGCTGCAGCTGTTGCTGTTGCTGCTGGAGGAGCTGGTGGTGGAGACGCTGCTGAGGAGAAGTCAGAATTTGACGTAATCCTTACAGCTGCTGGTGGTTCTAAGCTTGCTGTTGTTAAACTTGTAAAAGAACTAACTGGAGCTGGTCTTAAAGATGCAAAAGCACTTGTTGATAATGCACCATCTCCAATCAAGGAAGGTGTTGCTAAGGATGAAGCAGAAGCACTTAAAGCTCAATTAGAAGAAGCTGGTGCAGAAGTTGAGCTTAAGTAAGCTCACCAAATACTAAGATAAAGGTTTAGGTTAGATATGCTTTCGCGAAAGCGTATTTTAACCTAAACCATTTGTCGTATAAAAGGGTTACGCTTTCTTGTGACACGACATTGTTTTGATTTTTGAGTCGGTAACAAATAAATCAAATATCGATTTATCATTAGATAAATCTAGTTTCTAATCAAATTCCGTTCGTTGATGAAGCAAGATGCAATGCAAGCAGAAAGAATTAGTTTCTCATCTGTAAAGAACAGACCTGACTACCCAGACTTTCTTGATATTCAAGTGAAGTCGTTCCAAGATTTTTTCCAGTTGGAAACAAAATCTGACGAAAGAGGTGACGAAGGCCTTTACAATACTTTTCTTGAGAACTTCCCTATTACAGACACTCGTAATAACTTTGTACTAGAGTTTTTAGATTATTTCGTAGATCCACCAAGATATTCAATACAAGAATGTATTGAGCGTGGACTTACCTATAGTGTGCCATTAAAAGCACGTCTTAAACTGTACTGTACAGACGAAGAACACGAAGATTTTGAAACCATTGTACAAGACGTTTATCTTGGCACAATCCCTTATATGACACCTAGTGGTACCTTTGTAATTAATGGTGCTGAACGAGTAGTTGTATCGCAACTTCACCGTTCACCTGGTGTGTTCTTTGGACAATCATTCCACGCCAATGGAACAAAGCTTTATTCTGCACGTGTAATCCCTTTTAAAGGATCGTGGATAGAATTTGCTACAGATATTAATAGCGTAATGTACGCTTATATTGATCGTAAGAAAAAATTACCAGTAACTACACTCTTTAGAGCCATAGGTTTTGAAAGAGATAAAGATATTCTTGAAATTTTTGACCTTGCAGAAGAGGTTAAGGCGACTAAGACAGGACTTAAAAAATATCTTGGACGCAAGCTAGCTGCACGTGTATTAAAGACATGGCATGAAGATTTTGTAGATGAAGATACTGGAGAGGTTGTATCTATCGAGCGTAATGAGATTATTCTTGACCGTGATACTATTCTTGAAAAAGAACATATAGAAGAAATACTTGAAGCAGGAGCTAAGGCAGTATTACTTCACAAAGAAGATAATCAGCAAGCAGATTATGCGATTATCCATAATACATTGCAAAAGGATCCTACAAACTCAGAAAAAGAGGCTGTAGAACACATATATCGTCAACTACGTAATGCTGAGCCGCCAGATGAGGAAACGGCACGTGGTATTATAGACAAGTTATTCTTTTCAGACCAGCGTTACAATTTAGGTGAAGTAGGTCGTTATAGAATGAATAAGAAATTAGGTCTTGATATTGAGATGGACAAGCAAGTGCTTACCAAACTTGATATCATTACTATTATCAAATATCTTATTGAGTTAATAAACTCAAAAGCAGAGATTGATGATATTGATCACTTATCTAACCGTCGTGTACGTACAGTAGGTGAGCAATTATCTTCACAATTTGGGGTGGGACTTGCTCGTATGGCAAGAACCATTCGTGAGCGTATGAATGTGCGTGATAACGAAGTGTTTACACCTATTGATTTGATTAATGCTAAAACATTATCATCTGTGATTAACTCGTTCTTTGGAACGAATCAGTTATCGCAGTTTATGGATCAAACCAATCCGCTTGCAGAGATTACGCACAAGCGTCGTCTTTCTGCTCTTGGACCTGGAGGTCTTTCTCGTGAGCGTGCAGGATTTGAGGTACGTGATGTACACTACACTCACTACGGAAGACTATGTCCTATTGAAACACCAGAAGGGCCAAACATTGGTCTGATCTCTTCACTTTCTGTATATGCAAAAGTGAATAGCATGGGATTCATTGAGACACCATATCGTAAAGTAGAGAATGGTAAAATTGATCTTGCTTCAGAACCACAATATCTAAGTGCAGAAGAAGAAGAAGGGATGTTAATTGCACAAGCAAACAACCCAATGAAAGACAATGGAACGATTATAGACGAAAAGGTAATTGCTCGTATGGAAGGTGACTTCCCGGTAGTAGAGCCATCTGCTGTGCATTATGCAGATGTATCGCCTAATCAAATTGCGTCTATTTCTGCATCTCTAATTCCTTTCTTGGAGCATGATGATGCAAACCGTGCCTTGATGGGATCAAATATGATGCGTCAAGCAGTACCTTTATTAAGAGCAGATGCTCCTATTGTTGGAACAGGACTTGAACGTCAGGTAGCTACAGATTCTAGAGTATTAATCAATGCAGAAGGCGATGGTACCGTTGAGTATGTAGATGCCAATAAAATAACAATTAAGTACGATCGATCGGACCTTGAGCGATTAGTAAGTTTTGATGAAGATTCAAAATCTTACAACCTTATTAAATTCCGTAAGACAAACCAGAGTACAAGTATTAACCTTAAACCTATTGTTCGCAAAGGGGATCGTGTTAAGAAAGGACAGGTATTATGTCAAGGGTATGCTACCGAAAAAGGAGAGCTTGCACTAGGGCGTAATATGAAGGTGGCTTTTATGCCTTGGAAAGGGTATAACTTTGAGGATGCAATTGTAATTTCTGAGAAGGTAGTACGTGATGATATCTTTACATCTATACATATTGATGAGTACTCATTAGATGTACGTGATACTAAATTAGGTAATGAAGAGCTAACCAATGATATTCCTAATGTTTCTGAAGAGGCTACAAAAGACCTAGATGAGCACGGGATGATTCGTATTGGTGCAGAAGTAAAGCCAGGAGATATATTAATAGGTAAGATTACTCCTAAGGGAGAGTCTGATCCAACTCCAGAAGAAAAATTACTTCGTGCAATCTTTGGAGATAAAGCGGGTGATGTAAAAGATGCATCTCTTAAAGCTTCTCCATCTTTACACGGTGTTGTAATTAACAAAAAGTTATTTGCAAGAGCGATAAAAGATAAGCGTAAGAGAGCTCAGGATAAAGAAGATATTGCTTTATTAGAAGATCAATATGATGTGAAGTTTGACGAATTACAAGATGTCTTAATCGAAAAATTATTTAAGCTTGTAAATGGTAAAACGGCACAAGGTGTAATGAATGACCTTGGAGAAGAAGTGCTTCCTAAAGGAAAGAAATACACGCTTAAAATGTTAAACTCTGTAGATGAGTATACTCACCTTACTCAAGGAACGTGGACAACAGATGCAGAAACAAACAAACAAGTAGCAGATCTTCTTCATAACTATAAGATTAAGGAGAATGATCTTCAAGGTAATCTTAGACGTGAGAAATTTACGATCTCAGTAGGAGATGAGCTTCCAGCAGGAATTATCAAACTAGCAAAAGTATATATCGCTAAGAAGCGTAAACTTAAAGTAGGAGATAAGATGGCAGGACGTCACGGTAACAAAGGTATTGTTGCTCGTATCGTTCGTCAGGAAGATATGCCTTTCTTAGAAGACGGAACACCAGTAGATATCGTATTGAATCCACTAGGGGTGCCTTCTCGTATGAACATTGGTCAGATTTATGAAACTGTTCTTGGATGGGCTGGTCAGAAATTAGGACGCACTTATGCGACACCTATTTTTGATGGAGCTTCCTTAGACGAAATTAATGCGCTTACAGACGAGGCTGGAATCCCACGTTTTGGACATACATACTTATATGACGGAGGTACGGGAGATCGTTTTGATCAACCAGCAACCGTAGGTGTGATTTATATGTTAAAACTAGGACATATGGTAGATGATAAGATGCACGCGCGTTCTATCGGACCATACTCTTTAATTACGCAACAACCTCTTGGAGGTAAGGCGCAGTTTGGAGGTCAGCGTTTTGGAGAGATGGAAGTTTGGGCTCTAGAAGCATACGGTGCGTCAAGCACGCTTCGTGAGATTCTTACTGTAAAGTCTGATGACGTTATTGGTCGTGCTAAGACCTATGAGAGTATCGTAAAAGGAGAGCCTATGCCAGAGCCTGGCTTACCTGAATCTTTCAACGTATTGATGCACGAACTTAAAGGACTAGGACTAGACATTCGTCTGGAGGAGTAGTGAGATAGCAGCAGCGAAAGGTGTTTTTAGAGCATGCTTTCGCGAAAGCAGAATCTCTCACATAAAATTAATTAATTCGACATACATTGAATTATGGCAAGAAATAATGATAATGCAACTCAAAAAAGCTTTAACAAGATCTCAATCGGTCTTGCTTCTCCAGAATCTATCTTGGGAGCTTCACGTGGTGAAGTATTAAAGCCAGAAACTATCAACTATCGTACGCACAAACCAGAGCGTGACGGGTTGTTTTGTGAGCGTATTTTTGGACCTGTAAAGGACTATGAGTGTGCTTGTGGAAAATATAAAAGAATACGCTACAAAGGAATCGTTTGTGATCGTTGTGGGGTAGAGGTAACAGAAAAGAAAGTACGTCGTGACCGTGTAGGACATATCTCATTAGTAGTTCCCGTAGCGCATATCTGGTACTTTAGAAGTTTACCTAACAAAATAGGATATCTATTAGGGCTTCCATCTAAGAAGCTTGATATGATTATTTATTATGAGCGCTATGTGGTTATCCAACCAGGTATTGCAAATAATGAAGAAGGAGAGCCAGTGCAAAAAATGGACTTCTTAACAGAAGAAGAGTACCTAAATATTTTAGATACTTTACCGCAAGAGAATTTATATCTTGATGATTCAGATCCTAATAAATTCATCGCTAAGATGGGTGCAGAGTGTCTTATTGAATTATTAAAGCGTATAGATCTTGATGGTCTTTCTTATGAGTTACGTCACAAGGCAAATAATGAAACGTCTAAGCAACGTAAGACAGAAGCATTAAAGCGACTGCAAGTTGTAGAAGCGTTGCGTGACGCAAATAAGAATCGCGAGAACAATCCGGAGTGGATGATAATGAAAGTAGTTCCGGTAATACCACCAGAATTACGTCCATTAGTACCACTTGATGGGGGACGTTTTGCGACTTCTGATTTAAATGACTTATACCGTCGTGTAATTATACGTAATAACCGTCTGAAGCGTTTGATGGAAATCAAAGCTCCAGAAGTAATCTTACGTAATGAGAAGCGTATGCTACAGGAGTCTGTAGACTCACTTTTTGATAACACCCGTAAGTCGTCTGCAGTAAAAACAGATAGTAACAGACCATTGAAGTCTCTTTCTGATTCTTTAAAAGGTAAGCAAGGACGTTTCCGTCAGAACTTACTAGGAAAGCGTGTTGATTATTCTGCACGTTCTGTAATTGTTGTTGGACCAGAACTTAAGTTGTTTGAATGTGGTATTCCTAAGGGAATGGCCGCAGAGCTTTATAAGCCTTTCGTTATTCGTAAGTTAATCGAAAGGGGTATTGTAAAGACAGTTAAATCTGCAAAGAAAATAATAGACAAAAAAGAGCCTGTAGTTTGGGATATACTAGAGAACGTTCTTAAAGGACATCCAGTACTTCTAAACCGTGCTCCTACGCTTCACCGTCTTGGTATACAGGCTTTCCAGCCTAAACTTATTGAGGGTAAAGCGATACAGTTACACCCATTGGTATGTACAGCATTTAACGCCGATTTTGATGGAGATCAGATGGCGGTGCACTTACCTTTAGGACCTGAAGCAATATTGGAGGCACAGTTATTAATGCTTGCGTCTCACAATATCTTAAACCCTGCAAATGGCGCACCAGTAACGGTACCATCTCAGGATATGGTATTAGGTCTTTACTATATGACTAAGGCCAGAAAATCTACAAAAGAGTTTCACGTTAAAGGAGAGGGAATCACTTTCTACTCTGCAGAAGAAGCAACTATTGCTTATAATGAGAAGCGTGTAGACATTAACGCCATGATTAAAGTGCGTGCTCTTGATTTTAATGAAGAGGGAGAGCTCGTTTATCAAGTAATTGATACTACTGTAGGTCGTGTATTATTTAATGAAGCTGTTCCAGAAGTAGCAGGATACATCAATGAAGTACTGACTAAAAAGTCGTTAAGAGATATTATTGGTAATATCCTTAAAGTAACAAGTGTTCCTCAAACGGCGGAGTTCTTGGATCGCATCAAAACGATGGGATATGGATATGCATTTAGAGGGGGATTATCATTCTCTCTCGGGGATATTATTATTCCTGAAGAAAAACACGGAATGATTGCTGAGGCAAATACGCAGGTAGATGGTATTATGGGATCATATAATATGGGTCTTATTACTAATACAGAGCGCTACAATCAAGTAATTGATGTTTGGACTTCTACAAACGCTACGCTTACAGAATTATCTATGAAGCGTATCCGTGAAGATCAACAAGGATTTAACTCGGTGTATATGATGCTTGACTCTGGAGCTCGTGGATCTAAAGAACAGATTCGTCAGCTTACAGGTATGCGTGGTTTGATGGCAAAACCTAAGAAGTCTAACGATGGGGGAGGAGCTATTATTGAAAACCCGATTCTTTCTAACTTTAAAGAAGGACTTTCTATTCTTGAGTATTTTATCTCTACTCACGGGGCACGTAAAGGACTTGCAGATACCGCTCTTAAAACGGCAGATGCAGGGTACTTAACACGTCGTCTTGTAGATGTATCACAGGATGTTATTATTAATAGTACAGATTGTGGAACTTTAAGAGGTGTAGAAGTAACTGCTCTTAAGAAAAATGAAGAAGTTGTAGAATCACTTTCAGCGCGTATTGTAGGACGTACCGCATTAAATGATGTGATTAATCCATTAAATAATGATGTGATTATTCCAGCAGGGGAAGAGATTTCTGATGAAATAGCAGATACTATTGGTGCTGCTCCTATAGAAATGGTAGAGGTACGCTCTGCACTTACTTGTGAAGCAAAAACAGGAATATGTGTTAAATGTTATGGTCGTAACCTAGCTACTGGTAAAACAGTGCAGATGGGAGAGGCTGTAGGAGTTGTTGCTGCGCAATCTATTGGAGAGCCAGGCACACAGCTTACACTTCGTACTTTCCACGTTGGTGGGGTTGCAGGAGGTGTGTCAGAAGACTCTAGCGTAGTAGCTAAGTTTGGAGGTAAGTTAGAAATAGAAGACCTTAAAACAGTAAAAGGAGAAGATACTGAAGGGAATCCTGCTGTTATCGTAATCTCTCGTACTTCTGAAGCCAAAGTTACAGATCCTAAAACAGGGATTACATTAAGTACAAACGCTATTCCTTACGGATCGCAACTTTTTGTAAACTCAGGAAATAAAGTAAAAGAGGGAGAATTAATCTGTAAGTGGGATCCATTTAACGGAGTAGTAATTTCTGAATTCTCAGGAAAAATTAAGTTTGACGGGATTGAGCAAGGTATTACTTACCGAGTAGAGATTGATGAGCAAACAGGTTTCCAAGAAAAAGTAATTTCAGAATCTAGAGATAAGAAAAAGATACCTACGTTGGTAATTGAGGATAGTAAAGGAAATGCTTTGCGTTCTTATAACTTACCAGTAGGAGCTCACTTAATGATAGATGATGGTGATAAAGTTAAAGAAGGAAAGATTCTTGTAAAAATCCCTCGTAAGTCTGCAAAGGCTGGAGATATTACTGGAGGTCTACCACGTGTAACAGAATTATTTGAAGCGCGTAACCCTTCTAATCCAGCAGTAGTGTCTGAGATAGATGGTGTTGTATCTTTTGGAAAGATTAAGCGTGGTAATCGTGAGATTATTGTTGAGTCTAAACTAGGAGAGATCAAGAAGTATCTTGTAAAACTATCGAATCAGATTCTTGTTCAAGAAAATGATTATGTGCGTGCAGGAATGCCATTATCTGATGGTTCTGTAACACCTAATGATATCTTAAACATTAAAGGCCCATCTGCAGTACAGCAGTATTTAGTAAATGAGGTACAAGAAGTATATCGTTTACAAGGGGTGAAAATTAATGATAAGCACTTTGAAGTTGTCGTAAGACAGATGATGCGTAAAGTAAGAATTCAGGATCCGGGAGATACTATTTTCCTAGAGAATCAATTAATACATAAAGCAGACTTTATTACTGAGAACGATACTATTTTTGGTATGAAAGTAGTAGAAGATGCTGGAGAATCAGAAACGCTTAAAGCGGGAATGATTGTATCACCTCGTCAGTTAAGGGATGAGAATTCATTACTACGTAGAGAAGATAAGAAGCTTGTAGAAGCTCGTGAAGTAACACCTGCAACGGCATCGCCAGTATTGCAAGGTATTACAAGAGCGTCGCTTCAGACCAAGTCATTTATCTCTGCGGCATCTTTCCAAGAGACGACTAAAGTATTAAACGAAGCTGCTGTAAGCGGTAAAATAGATACCTTAGAAGGTCTTAAAGAGAATGTAATTGTAGGTCATAAGATTCCTGCAGGTACAGGTATGCGTCGTTACGATAATATTATTGTAGGAAGCAAAGAGAGCCTTGACGAAATGATGAAAGAAAAACAAGAAGTGAACTATAACTAGTATGCTTTTGAGTAGTACATCGACGGCGAAGTTTATCCTGAGCTAGTCGAAGTGCGAAAACGTAACTAGATAACTATAATCCCATCTTGTACCTATACAGGATGGGATTATATTTTGTAGAAACCTTCCGACCTGTCGGAAGATGTACTAAGTTAATAACAATTGCGAATGTGTGGGTTAGATTTCCGCCTTCGCGGAAATGTAATGATATGCCAGAAGAAAAAAAAGCACCTAAGAAAAAAGGACAAATTAATATCGAATTAGACGAGGCGATAGCACAAGGAACGTATTCTAACCTTGCTATTATCAATCATTCAGTATCAGAATTTGTAGTAGATTTTGTGAACATTATGCCAGGTACTCCTAAGAG
>JALZVV010000131.1 GCA_023299935.1 Dokdonia sp. | reverse complement strand
TGGGATAAACGCAAAGCCTTCAAAAGCTGTATTTGTAAAAGCAATAGTGTTGTAATTTAGGTCAAAAGGATACGAAACACCATCTAAGTTAATATCTAACGTCCATCTAGAGTCTCTAATAAGATTAATACCAGAATCTAAACTCAATACATCTCCAGAAGAAATTACAGCGCCATCTGCATGACTTACTATTTCATCTAGAGGATCATTAAGCACCGCAGCAGTACCTCCTGGCCAAGTTAAAGTCATTTCTTTAACCGCATTTCGCGCACCAAACGTGGTTCCTGGAGCAGCACTTGCTACTCTCAAGCTTGTTAATTGTCCATTCTGTAAATTATCTAATGTTAGTGTCAGATTCATTTCACTCACCGTACCTATCGGCGCCAAGGCACTATTACCTTCATTCCAAGTAACCTGAAGTCCTTCTGTTATTCCAGCTATTTGTCTAGTAAGCGTAACATCACCAGGGTTTGATCCTAAACTAGGATTTTGTACATCTATAGCAAATTCGTTTACTTGGGTAGTAGCCAATACAAAATCTAAAGTAAATAGATCTCCTGCATAATCTCCATCCATCATTTGAAAACCATTAGCCGAAACTCCTGTGGGCAACAATGGACTACATTCATTGAGATCTGTTATCCCATCATTATCATCATCTAAGTCACAAAAATCTGGCACGCCATCTAAATCTGCATCCATAGCATCATTTCCTCCAGGGCAAACATCTACATCATCTAACACACCATCACCATCTGAGTCGACACTAACCATTGTTAAGGTTGCACATTGTGTTTCTGAAATACACACATTATCAGGATGTGTAATTACTACACAATATTGATTACCATCATCTGCAGCTGCTGCAGTAAATGATAAACTATCAAAAATTTCTCCTGCAAGCATAGTCCCACCAGAAGCAGGATCTCCTAAATACCATTGATATGTTGTAGCAGGTGTAACATCACTAGCACTCGCTACACTATAATCTGGAGTTGTGCTAGGCGCAAAGCCATCAAAAGCTATTGTACTTGTTGCCGTAACACCTACCATAAAAGTAACTGTATCACCCGCAATAGCTGTTTGATCTAATGGAGCTGTATCTACAACTACTTGAGTTGCTACTACCTCGTTACCATTTGCTCCATCATAGCCTCCTGTAACATCACCACTTCCTGGAATTATTACCAATCCATCTGCATCTACTACAGTAGCAGTATCTCCTAGTATACCATCATTATCATTATCTGTCCCGCCAGATTCTAAAACATCATTACAACCATCGTTGTCACTATCTAAATCTAAATTATCTGACACACCATCGCCATCAGTATCACAAAAAGCGCCAAATTGAGCGGCGAAATAAACCCTATCTATATTTATATCAATAACTTCGGCTGAAGGGTCATCATAAACAGACCAAGTCATTCCTATTCTGTAATTACCTGTTGGTAAGGCAGAAACAAATGAGCTATTTATATTTTGCCAGTTAGTCGTCACGTAAGGAAATGCACCGGTTCTATCATCCCCTAAAGTTTCTAAAGAGGTATTTGGTATTGTAAATAGAATTTGATTTGATGCATCATCAGAAACAATCACCCAAGTTAAAAGTGCTGCTCGGTTAGCAACATTATCTATTTCTTGAACATCAAAAGAAAAGACATATTCTGCCCCATTAACAATAGTAACACTTGTAGTATTTATAATATTCAAATCACCTGTCGTAGAAAAATCTCCATCATTATCTACAAACGAGTTTAAAACACCAACACCATTTGTTCCTACAAAACTCCCTGTCGTTAAAGGTGAATTATCACTTAAATTTGATACTGTTATTGGTCCAGAGCCAGTGGCTGTACCATGAGACTCTATCCAATCTGTGGAAGAAGAAAAATCTCCATTTTGCAAACTGTTAACTATTGCTGGGCACTCTACTAAATCCAATATCCCATCATTATCATCATCTAAATCACATACATCACTCACTCCATCACTATCTGTATCTGTATTACCAGAAGCTACTGCATCACATTGATCTACAGCAACCACAAGAGTAGCACATTCTGTTTGTGTAAAACACACATTATCTGGATGTGTAATCACTACACAATATTGGTTACCATTTGTTGCAGCATCTGCTATTACATCTAATGTTGCATTTGTTTCTCCCGTTAATAAAGTACCAGTAATATTATCTCCTAAATACCATTGGTATGTTGCTGGAGTTGCTGAAACTGTACCAGCTAAATAATCTGGTGCCGTACTTGGTGCAAAACCAGAGAATACTGTTGTATTTGTTGCAATTCCTAACGCGGCAAAAGTCGCTATTGATCCAGAGGCTACCGTCTGTTCTATTGGCGCTAGCACGGCAACCTGAGTTGCTACTACCTCACTACCGTTAGCTCCATCATAACCTCCTGTAACATCACCACTTCCTGGTGTTATTACTAAACCATCACCATCTACTGCTGTAGCAGTATCTCCTAGTATACCATCATTATCAGCATCTGTACCACCTGACTCTAAAACATCGTTACAACCATCGTTGTCGCTGTCTAGATCACAGGAATCTGGAATACCATCTCCATCTGTATCTGTCGTAGTAGTTGTCATTACCTGACGTGAGTTACGAAAAGCCAGTACATCGTTATCTGCTAAATTCGTGGCAGCGAATCTATATCCAGATAAAACCTGACCGTTAGTCGATTCGATAGCAAACAGAGTATTATTACCATCCAATGGACTAGATATATTAAATTGATATACACCTCCACCAAGGTTTAGAGGACCAGTTAATGTACCTGTACCCCCAACAGCGTTGAAAGTAATGTTAGACAAACTGGTTAAAGTATTACCTAAAGCATCAAATAACTCAATCTCAAACGTGAAGTCATTAGAATCAAAATCTACAATCTCAAAAAGCACACCTGTAACTTCAGTGTCGGGCAGAATAGACTGGTCAGCTTCGTTAAGTTCAAAAACAATCTCACCATTGAAGCCCCCTACCGCTGAGTTATCCCTAAAAAATTGTGCTCGAATAAAAT
>JALZVV010000130.1 GCA_023299935.1 Dokdonia sp. | reverse complement strand
ATTGGTTTATTAAATGATGTAGATGATAGTTTGGAATTTGACCTAGCCCTTGGGATACGATATCAGTTCTAATTATACATTCACCATCGCTCTCTCATAGAGTTCTTCATACAAAGGTACAATATGATTAATATCAAATTTTATAGCTTCTTTTTGAGCTCGTGATTTGAACTGGGCTAAGGTATTATCATCACTTAATATTTTAATACCATTAAGTGCCATCTCAGCAATGTTACCTACGTTAGACAGGAAGCCTGTCACGCCATCTACATTTACTTCTGGGATACCACCAGCATTACTGGACACTACAGGAACCCTATTAACCATTGCTTCTAATGCAGCGAGACCAAAACTCTCTGCTTCCGACGGAAGCAAAAATAAATCAGAAAAGCATAAAATCTTATCAACCTCATTACTATTCCCTAAGAAACGTACTTTCTCTTGCAGTCCCAATTTTTTTACTAGTTGTTCAGCTGGAGCACGCTCAGGTCCTTCGCCCACCATTAATAATTTGGCAGGAACCTCAAGTTGTATTCTATGAAAAACCTCTATTACATCTTGAATACGTTTTACTTTTCTAAAATTACTGACATGAGTTATTATGCGTTCATCAGGCTGTGCCATTAGTTCACGTTGACAATCAGTATGGCTATCCTCTACTTGAGAAGTATCAATAAAGTTAGGTACTACGTCTATCTCTCTTTTAATATCAAAAAGGCGCAAGGTATCCTTCTTTAAACTAGCAGAAACCGATGTTACCACATCACTATTATTTATACTAAATGCTACTGCTGGGCGATAAAAAGGATGACTTCCAACCAGTGTAATATCTGTTCCGTGCAAAGTAGTAACCATAGGTACTTGAATCCCTTCTTGCTTAAGCATCTCTTTTGCCATATAGCCGGCATATGCATGTGGTATCGCATAATGCACGTGAAGGATATCTATTTTATGCTTCTTTACAATAGTTACGAGTTTACTAGACAATGCCAATTCATAGGGTTGGTAATGAAATAACGGATAGTCTGGTACATTAACTTCGTGAAAATGAATATTCTCATTTAGTAAAGCGAGTCTTACTGGCTGTTTATAGGTAACAAAGTGTACCTGATGACCGCGCTTAGAAAGCGCTATTCCTAGTTCTGTAGCGACTACGCCACTCCCTCCAAAGGTCGGGTAACATACAATTGCAATATTCATGGGTTATGCTGGTTTTTACGCTTTCGCGAAAGCATTCTAATCAATAATAGACTCGTAAATAGCCTCTTGAATTTGGGTTCGTAATCCTGATTTAATAAGCTTCCTGTTTTCCATCGTTGGAAAGGTACGATTAGATAAGAAAACATACACTAAATCTTTTTCTGGGTCTGCCCACGTATAGGTTCCTGTAAAGCCACTATGACCAAAACTAGTCATAGAAACACACCCACAAGTTGGGCCCGTGCCACTCAATTGGGGTTTGTCGAACCCCACACCTCTCCTTACATTCTTATCACAAAAGGTACAGGTATTAAACTCTTCGATTGTCTCTTTTGAAATATATCGTTTCCCGCCGTAGTAGCCATTTTGCAAATACATTTGCATCATCTTAGCCACATCATTTGCATTACTAAAAAGCCCTGCGTGACCACCCATATTACTTTGCATGGCGGCTCCCATATCGTGCACATAACCCTGCACTCTCTGATTGCGCCAGTACGTATCATTTTCTGAGGGCACAATATCTCTTACTGTAAACTTTTTAAGCGGCTTATACCCCATTTTTGTAGCTCCTATAGATTTATAAAAATGTGAACTCGTGAGCTCGTCTAAATTCTGACCGTAATAATCTTCCAAATATTCTTTAACTAGGTAATACGGTAAATCGCTGTATTTATAGGATAGTCTATCTCTTAGCTCGCTTTCACCTATAAGCTTCACGATAGAATCCTGATAATCACTACGCAAATACAAATTATCAATTATCTTAATATTAAAATCACTAGAATAAGTGGTTCTATAGTATTCTTTAGAAGGCTTCTTTGTAATAGAATCCATCGTTTTTATATAAAAGGGTATCCAAGCTTTAAAACGACCATAATGAGATAAGGCTTTACGCAAGCTAATATTGGACTTATTGGTGCCTTTCAACTCTGGAATTAATTCTCCAAAGGTATCATCCAGACTTAAAGAACCGTTTGTCTTTAACTCCATTAATAAGGGTAATGATGCGAGTATCTTAGTCATAGAAGCCACATCATAAACATCATTATTGTCAACTTTTCTTTTCTTATTGTATGTATGATAGCCAAAGGATTTATTATAAATCACTTTGCCTTTTCTAGCCACGAGCACCTGTGCACCTGGCATCATCCCTTGTTTCAAGCCTACTTTTACTAGAGAATCTACTTTAGTATTAAGCATTCTAGTATCAAAACCTACTTCTTCTGGCATCCCGTAAGTTAATCTTCTTAAGGTACCAGATTCAAAACCAGAGCCTACTTCATTGTCAAGCAGAGTAACAGGGAGTTTACCTTTACTTGGTATTGCCCCAAAAATAAGTTGCGCACTTTTTTCTTGTGCAATTTTACTATTCTGATAACTATGGATAACACCCCTCAAATTAATTCCCTCTAAATCTAGCATAGCATAAGGACGCACAAAAAGGTCGAGCACGACATCCTTAGTTTGTGTAATACTCCTTAACCACTCAATTTCCTGTTTAGAAAAAGCATAAGATTTCCAAGGATTAGCATTAGAACGATGCATACCTACAATCACATAATTATAATCAGCCACTTTCTTAAGTAACTCCTCTTGCGTCTTAGCCGTTATCTTAGTTACGTTTGCATAGTTATTTAATGAAGTATAAAAAGTATCGCCAGAATCGTCACCCATAGGGATATAGGCAATCTTTTTATTTTCTAAATTTTTTACTGGGAGAATATTTCCTGAGTTTTTAGAAACTGTTAATGCATTCTCAATAGCTTCACTATACACCAAATCATCCTTAAGGGTGTTTAGATCTTGCACTAGATTATAACTATTTATGGGTCGATATTTATGTAAGCCTACTTTATACTTAGCATATAAAATCTTTTTTACAGAATGCTCTAGACGTTTTTCTGTAATCTCTCCTGATGCCAAAGCTGTCTTAATTAATTGGACAGATGCAGGAACGTTCTCGCTAATAAGTAATATGTCATTTCCTGCTTTAAAAGCAGCGAGGTCAATCTCTCCGGGTTGCTTAAAGTTTGCAGCACCTTTCATATTCAAGGCATCTGTAAAAATGAGTCCATTAAACTGCAGACTATCTTTTAGGATAGATGTAACAACTGTAGGTGATATAGAAGTAGGAAACCCTTCCTCAGGCACCATTGCAGGTACATTGAGATGGGCTACCATAATACTAGCAATACCAGCATTTATTATGGGTTTATAAGGATACATCTCAATATTGTTAAGTCTATCTAATGTAAAATCCAGTGTGGGTAAAGTTTTATGGCTATCCTTATCTGTATCTCCGTGACCAGGAAAGTGTTTTGCGCTACCTATAATTCCCGCTTTTTGCATTCCCTTTAAGAAAGCGATGGATTTATCAGTTACATTTTGTTTGTCTTCACCAAAAGAGCGATTTCCTATAATGGGATTTGCAGGATTTACATTAATATCTACAACGGGACCAAAATTAATATGCACTCCTAATCGCTTGCAATGCAATCCTATACGTTCACCTACTTTTTCTACTATGCGATTGTCTTGAATGGCCCCTAAGGTCATATTCCAAGGGAAGGCATAGGTGCTATCCAATCGCATTGCCAGTCCCCACTCTGCATCCATAGCAATGAGTAAAGGTGTTTTTGCAGATTGCTGTAATTCGTTAGTTAACTTGGCTTGTCTAAGTGGACCCCCTTTAGAAAAAATCACACCCCCTATATGATAGTCCTTAACTAGAGCACGAACTTTATCTATTTTTTCTTTTGGATCGCTAGAAAAAAGGTCAACCATAAAAAGTTGTCCTACTCGTTGGTCCACACTCATCCCATTATACAGGCTATCCACCCACTTGCGTTGGGCAGGAATATCATTTACATATAATGGGTAGGTTTGCTGCGCAAAACCAAAGGAACTAACTAAAGAAATGAGGGCAATTATAAAATATTGTTTTCTAAACATAAAGTAGGTAAATGTATATACTCATGAATAACACATTTTTCATACCGTAAGTATAAAATGATCGAGATTCTATACGAATTTAGGAAGAATGCTTACGCTTTCGC
>JALZVV010000129.1 GCA_023299935.1 Dokdonia sp. | reverse complement strand
CGAAGGCGGAAATCTCATTCCACTCACTCGCAATGGTTATTGGTATAAAAAGTCTTTCGCTTGTGCGGAAGTTTATTGAATCGAAGGCGGAAATCTCATCCCGTCCAGCACTAAGGTTATTGTTTTAAAAATCTAAAGATATCAAATTGTTAGTTCTTCTAGTTTTACTTTCGCAAAAGCGCGCAACTCTTTAAAAAAGGTTTCAAATTCTTTTCCAAAAGCTTCATAGTGTTCTTTTAGGTCTTCTGTCGCCTCATCCATAGGGACGCGATTTTTGATACGGATATTCATATTATACAAGACCGTTTCTATCCCATCTAGGGACGCATAACTCAATAGCCAGTTTTGCTTCATCATAGGAATCATCATCTTCTGGATGCGTGGCGTAAGCAGTTCGTGTTTATCCTGAAGCAGTTGGTAGAAATCTTGAATATAGGTTTCTAAGGGCGTTTTGTGATAGTTGAGCCAGTGTTTGGCAAGAAAATGATCATAGAGAATGTCTACAATTACCCCGCTATAATGGCCATACTTGTGATGCAGTCGTTTGGTACTTTGTTTTACAATGGCATGGCTGTCTGTATAACTGTCTATCCAGCGGTGGAGTAGTATGCCACGTTGAATATCTTCTTGGTAATTGAGGTATTGCTTGCCTTTAATGCCGTCTGCCATAAAATTACCTATGGTTACCAGATCTTCATCATTAGAGAGATAAATATGTGCGAGAAAATTCATTAATACAAGGTAATAGATATATTGCAAGTGATAAACAGGCTTGGCTAAAGTTTATGAACAGTTTAAGGTGTATGTGATTTTGGCCTTGACGGAAAATCTTAGAGTTTCATTCCGTATTTTTGTGATAAATACTGAGTCAAACTAATGCGATTTTCGCTTTCGCGAAAAAAGAAACAAATAATACATGACATTAATAAAATCAATTTCAGGAATACGCGGAACCATAGGAGGAACCCCAGGCAATAACTTAACCCCAATAGATGCTGTAAAATTTGCAGCGGCCTATGGTACTTGGTTAAAGAACGATAGAAGTAAAGATACCTATCGGGTTGTGGTAGGTCGTGATGCGCGTATCTCTGGCAGTATGATTCAGGAACTCGTGATGAATACCTTAATTGGTCTTGGAATAAACGTGATAGATTTAGGCTTATCTACTACACCTACGGTTGAGATTGCGGTACCTATGGAACACGCAGATGGAGGAATTATACTTACCGCTTCTCATAACCCAAAACAATGGAACGCCCTTAAATTACTCAATCATAAAGGTGAGTTCTTAAATGGTGCTAATGGAGAGAAAATCTTAAAAATCGCTGAAAGTGAAGCGATGACATTTGCTGAAGTGGATGATTTAGGAAAAATCACAAAAAATGATGCTTACATCGATTTGCATATTGATGAGGTACTCGATCTCGAATTAGTAGATGTAGATGCTATTAAGGCGGCCAAGTTTAAAGTAGTTGTAGACGGTGTAAATAGTACAGGAGGGATTGCTATCCCAAGATTATTAGACCGTTTAGACGTTATTCCTGTGGAGCTGTATTGTGAACCCAATGGAGAGTTTCCGCATAATCCAGAACCCCTTAAAGAACATCTAGGTGATATTTGTGAGCTAGTGGTTAAAGAAGACGCAGATTTTGGTATTGTAGTCGATCCAGATGTAGATCGTCTGGCGTTTATAGATGAGACAGGAGAGATGTTTGGAGAAGAATATACACTAGTCGCCTGTGCAGATTATGTGCTCAGTGAAAAACGAGGTAATACCGTGTCAAACCTGTCATCTTCTCGTGCCTTGCGAGATATTACCCGTAAACATGGGGGTGAGTATTTTGCTAGTGCGGTAGGTGAAGTAAACGTTGTGCAAAAAATGAAAGATGAACAGGCTGTGATAGGAGGTGAAGGTAATGGCGGAATCATCTATCCTGATTCTCATTATGGTCGTGATAGCCTTGTTGGAACGGCCTTATTCTTATCTCATCTCGCTAAAGGGAATATGACTGTAAGCCAACTTAAAGCCAGTTATCCTGCCTATTTTATGAGCAAGCAGAAAATACAGCTTACGCCAGAATTAGATGTAGATGCCTTATTAGAAGCGATGGCAAAGAAATATGCAAATGAGGATATAAGTACTATCGATGGGGTAAAAATTGATTTTGAAAACCACTGGGTGCATTTACGTAAGTCTAATACAGAGCCTATTATACGCATTTATACAGAGGCTGGTTCGCAAATTGATGCAGATAATGCTGCCAATGATATGATCGCTCAGATTAGGGAAGTGGCGGGAATTTAAAATACTATCATAAAGTTAATTGCGTTAGTTAGTAAATGCATTTGTATGAAAGCCATAGTTGTTATTATTTTTACGCTCATTGGCTCAACAATCCAGTTATTGAGTCAAAACAGTTCAGAAACAAAGAGTGTTTATCAACAAAATCAAGATAAAAAAGTGATTGAGGTAGAAAAGAATCATCTCAAAGGAATAAGCTTTGCTTTTCAAAAAAAAGCAACTTCATTTAAAATTAAAGTACCTAGTTATCCTAGCAATAGCAATGTAGGTAGTGAATTTGATCAAACCAGCACAAACTTATTGACTAACTCCCTACGGGGAGATTATATTGTCATTTTTGACATTAAAGATGCTCAAAATAGGCTAGTTTCCGGACCCGTTCATATAAAAGTCATTTAATTTAAGTAATTGACATTTAAGCAATATATAGGTGTTTGCCTTTTGTTATTTTTATCTTTAAGCCAGTACCAGACTTCCCTAGTTTTATGAACGCCTTATTATTAAAACCTAAATTGCTTAGCAAACGCTTCTTTTTGACCCAGATGCTTAAAACGTTTGTGAGTCCAAAGATAAAATTGTGGATCTGCGATGATTTGCTTTTCTAACTCTTTTGCAAAAGCTGCAGTAATTATACCTTCTTTTTCTTTGCTTGGCTGGTCAGATAAGACTTTAAAACTCCCTCTGTAATACCCTCTTTTTATTTTTGTTGTTCCAAAATACACGACAGGAAAGTTAAATTCTCTAGCCGAGCGTTCTGCACCTGTTTGAAAAGGTAATTCATGGGCAAGAAAAGAGGTCCAAAATCTTGAGCGATTGGGTTTTGGAGATTGGTCTGCGGCAAATCCATAAACCGTAACAATACCTTTATGTTCTAATTCATTAATCTTGCGCATAGCTTTTCTAGCATCAATAAGATTTGCATTCCATTTTGCTCTAATTTTATGTACTAGTTTATCAAAGTATTTATTTCCTATTCTTTTATACAGAGCGTGCCCGGGATTGTTAAGATGCAGCTGTAAGGCAAACATCCATTCATAACTAGCATAATGCCCTAACACTAGAACCACACTTTGCTGCTTATTTTCAAAGTCTTGCATTATATCTACATTGGTGAACTGATAGCGTTTTTTAAGTTCCTTTTTATTGATATTGAGTGATTTAATCATTTCAATAAAAATGTCGCATAAGTGATGATAGAACTTTTTTTCTATCTCTCTTACTTCTGTTAATGTCTTATTTGGAAACGCAATTTGGATATTAGAACGCACTGTCTTTTTGCGATATCCAAGAATTCTATATACAAGAAAATAGCATCCATCTGAGATGACATATAAAGCTCGAAAAGGAAGTTTAGCGCCTAACCAGATGAAGGGGTAAATCAATATGTAAGTAAGAAATTGCATATAAATTTAAGAATCAATTGATCAACAAATATAGGTATCTTTACTACTAAAATATTTTAAACATGGGGAATTTACATCCTGCTACAATAGCGATAATTGTCATTAATGTTCTTTTTTCAATGAAAGGTTTTAATGATTATGGTTTTTTTGAAAAATATAAATTCAATATTGGCGGAATACGACGAGGAGAACAGGTTCGGGTTATTTCTAGTGCTTTTTTACACGCAAATACGCAGCATTTAGTTTTTAATATGTTGTCTCTATTCTTTTTTGCTAATTCAGTGATTTATAACCTGGGGGTTGTCAATTTTGTAATTATTTATGCGGCTAGTCTAATTGTAGGCAATCTATTGTCTTACTATTTCCATAAAGATGAATATCACTATAGTGCAGTAGGAGCTAGTGGAGCGGTTTCTGGAGTGATATATGCAGGTATCTTATTAAATCCAAGTATGACCATAAACTTTATTATTCCGGGATGGGCTTTTGGAGTAGGCTATTTATTGTATTCCATCTACGGGATGCGGGCAAAAAATGATAACATTGGACATGACGCTCATTTTGGAGGGGCAATGGGAGGCTTTGTTGTCACTCTAGCAATGGCACCATATTTACTTCAAACCAGTCTTTTAATGGTTGGTCTATTAGCTTTACCCATAATCATTTTATTTGTTATGATTAAAATGGGCAAACTTTAAAAAGCGTTATGCTTTTTACCACCTGGAATGCTACAGCATTTTATAATACCAAAAGACCCTTGCGTTAGGTGAATAACCATTATCGCAAGGGTCTCAATATGTTTTAAATTACTGTATGCAGTAATTCTTTCCTGTTTAGTTCTTAATAAACTTCTGGACTATTTTTTCATCCTGATTTGTCACTAACTCCAGGTAATAGATACCCATAGCTAGTTGAGAGATGTTTATTACATTGTTATTTTCAATAGTAACAGGAATGGATTTTCCTAAGACGTCATAAATAATAGCTTGAGATTTAAGTGGAGTGTTACCAGCACTAATACTTATTTCATTTGTAGCAGGATTAGGAAAAATGTCTATTAATGTACTGATTGGATTATCATCAATACTTAAAGTAGAACCTTCTTGAACAAATAATGTTTGATTAACATCTACATCATTTGATGTTTCAATTAGGCCAGAAGGCCATTGAATAGTAAGCTGATCAATTATAGTTGCCGTACCAAGTCCAAAATGAGGATTAAGACTGTGCATATTATTAAAGCCTTCACCACTTCTTACATTCCTTATTTGTGTACCAAAATCACCTTCAATGGTTATTATAGCGCCAATAGCATTAATATTACTTTGTGTACCTACCAAGTTCAATTTAAACCAATTATTATTGTTTCCATTGTTCATTCTAACATTACCACTAGTATATACATCTAGAAATCCATCATTGTTTAAATCGCCTACAGCACCTCCACCTGGTATTTGAGAAGGATTAGCAGTAAAAGTCATATCTCCATTATTCATAAGTAATCTTGTGTCTAACTCTGAATAGATATCTAGATAACCATCATTATTAAAATCAAAAGTAACAATATCAATTGCTCCATCCTGAGATTCCCATACAGATCCTGCAGTGATATCATCAAAAGTGCCATCTCCATTATTAATAAAGAATTTTGTGCCAATCTCATTCACGTGCTGATCAGCTACAATTAAATCCATATCACCGTCATTATCAAAATCACCTACGGCACTAGACCAAGATTGAGTATTTGTATTTATACCTGCTTCCGCTGCGACCTCTGTGAAAGTGCCATCTCCATTATTTCTATGTAATTGATTGTTCCTTCTTGAATCTGAAGTGTTTTGTGAACCAACGACACATTTTGATAAATGCAAATCCATATCACCATCATTGTCATAATCAAACCATAATGATCCATAATTGTGCCCTGTAGGTGTATCTCCAAGACCTCCTTGGATTACATTAGGGAAATTACCATTACCATCATTAATATAATACACGTTAGGTTGTACATCATGACATATAAAAGCATCTAAGTTACCGTCATTGTCAATGTCAATAAAATTAGTACGTTGTGAAAAAATAAAAATATTGCTATCATTACTTTGAGTGTACGAACTACCATCGTCATTAGCTTGTAAAAAACTAACACCGCTTCCTCCACCAAATATAATATCGTTTATTCCATTTGCATCAAAATCTCCAGAGGCTATTGACCAACTCGGATTATTAGATACGGAAATTGAAATATTACTGAGATCAAAACCACTTTCTGTTTGATGCTGTATTAGTAAGTTGGAACTTGAAGGATCTAATAAGTCATCAAGGAAATCTCCATTAAGATCAACAACTCCTATGTTCCCTGATCCACCGGAAACAGAAACGTTAGAAAAAGTTACATTCTGTGCACTTGCACTTAAAGTAATAGCTACTGCTATCAGCAGGATTAAATAATTTTTGTTCATAATATTTAGCTTTTTGACAAGATACTATTTTTTTGAATAATCCTAAAAACTATAATTATGTTTTTGTAGATGATGAAACCAATTTGCCTATTTCTTGTATTTCCTTATCTGAGAGATATCTCCATTTTCCTTCAGGAGTATCTAAATGTACATTCATTATACGGGTTCGTTTTAGTTTTGCTACATTATATTCTAAATGTTCACACATTCTTCTAATCTGCCTATTCAAGCCCTGTGTCAGAATGATTTTAAAAGTAAATCTACTTAAACGCTCCACATCACATTTGCGAGTAACAGTGTCCAAAATAGGGACGCCATTGCTCATCTGTTGTATGAATGCTGGAGTTATTGCTCTATCTACTGTGACTTCATATTCTTTTTCGTGATTGTTGCGAGCACGTAATATCTTGTTTACAATATCTCCGTCATTAGTAAGAAAAATAAGTCCTTCACTAGGTTTGTCCAATCTGCCTATTGGAAAAATGCGCTTGGGGTAATTTACAAAATCGATAATGTTGTCTTTTTCTACTCGAGTATCTGTTGTACAAACAATCCCAACAGGTTTATTTAATGCGATATAAACGGGTTTTTCCGTAGTAGGGGAGATTAAGGCACCATCTACGTGTACTTCATCTCCTTCAATAATTTTCGTACCCATTTCTGGTACTTTTCCGTTTATAGTGACACGACCTTGATCAATGAGCTTATCTGCTGCCCTGCGCGAGCAGTAGCCTACTTCGCTTAGGTATTTGTTTATTCTTGTTTGTTTTTTTTCTTCCATCTCAGTATGCTTTCGCGAAAGCAGGATTACATAATTCGCAATCTAATTTTAGTTTTTTTTAATCTAGCATTATTAAGTTGCTCTACACACTCTTTTGCCTTATCCTCAAGGATGGATATGTAGGAAGTATTGTTTTTTATTTCAATAATACCTAATTCTCCTTGGCTCAATCCTCCTCGTTTAAAAAATAAGCCTGCAATATCACCTTTAGATATTTTGTCTTTGCGACCTGCAGATATATGTATTGTCCTCCAAGATGATGATGTTCTTATATTATGATCTAGGAGATACTCCTCTTCTAAATCAGGAATAAAGTCAGGTAATCGCTCATTGCGCCAGTGCAACACATACGCACTTCCTTCTTTATGCATTCTAGCCGTACGGCCATTACGATGTGTAAACTCTTCTAATCGCACAGGAAGATGATAATGAATAATAAACTGTATGTCTGGAACATCAATACCGCGAGCGGCCAGGTCTGTTGCAAGAAGTAACTGATGAGTCCCATTTCTAAATTTTAATAAAGACACTTCTCTGTCTAATTGCTCCATCCCACCATAAAAACAGGCGTGATCAATGCCTTGATGACTCAAATGGTCACTTATTCTAGCAATAGTATCCTTAAAATTACAAAAGATAATTCCGGGTTGATTTCCTAAATGGTGTAGCGTTTTAACTAAGGTATCTAGCTTATCTTTTTCTGGTGAAATAATAGTTTTAATACTCAAGTCATTATTTGCCAAGTGTAAATAATTTACTTCTAAGGGTTTTTGCCTTGTTACAAACTCTGGAATTTGTATTCCTTGGGTTGCAGAGGTAAGTATCTTTTTTTCTATAGCAGGCAGCAAGGATAGAATTTCGGTCATTTCTCCTTCAAAGCCAACTTCTAAAGATTTGTCAAACTCATCAAGAACAAGTGCTTTAAGATCTTCGGTTTTAAAAGTTTCCCTACGCAAGTGATCTGCAATGCGACCAGGCGTTCCTATGAGTATAGCGGGAGTTCTTTTAAGCGCTTGTCTATCGTTATTAAACGATTGCCCACCATATGCTGCGTGAATGCCGTAACCACTTCCCATCTCGCGGGCAACCTGTTCTATTTGTATTGCAAGTTCTCTGGACGGTACTATTATGAGTAGTTGTATGTTTTGAGTGTCTTTTCTTAACTCGGCGATAAGTGGTAGTAAAAAAGCAAGCGTTTTCCCAGTTCCCGTAGGTGATAACAGCAGGACTTCTTTAGAAGAATGGATAGCCAACTGGGCAGCTTCCTGCATTTCATTGAGTTGCTGTATTCCTAATTTATCAAGGATTTGTTGTTGGTTTTTCTGGCTGCTTTTCATCACCGCAAAGGTACTGTAATTAGCAATCAAAAAAGCCTTCCATGTGGAAGGCTTTTGTATAACCTAATGACTCTTTTGTAACTAGGTTATAATATTATTGACGGCTAATTCAAATTTTTATAATCCTGATATAAAATTCAGAGGCTACTACATACTAAGACTCCTTTTAGTGCGATTCATTACAGTTTAAGTATTTTATTAACAAGAATTTAGTCTTTTAGTAGTACTTAGATCTATGACACTCCGCTATATAAAGTTACAATGCCTTGCGTGGCATAATAAACGGCCACCTTTAATTTGATTTTCGACATATTACACTTTGTTAGAAGATGTGCCTATCTTCTTGCAGAATTTTTAGTTAAATTTGTAATCTTGTTGGACCATTTTTCTTTAAAAATAAATATCAATAATTACGAACACTATAGCATTCCAATTGCTATCACTTTATGTCCAATATATAAATAACTAATTACAATCGCCTATAATTAATTAGACTTAACTATTTGTTTAGAAACTCAATAAAAATCTAAAAATGAATACCATATTTAAGCTTAAACCCCAGGCTAATATTCTCGGCGTCGCATCCGGCTCTATATGCTTAGTACATTGTCTAGCAACCCCGCTATTGTTTAGCTTTCATGCCAGTCAATTGAATCAGCACCATGCACATCCATTTTGGTGGCGACTTTTGGACATATTCTTTATTGTCGTTTCCTTAGTAGCAGTCTATTGGTCTGCTGCAAATTCATCAAAAAAATGGATGCAATATGCATTATGGATTTCCTGGGCCCTACTTGCGGCAATTATTTTAAATGAAAAAATGGAAATAATGTATATCCCAGAATCATTTATATATCTCCCTTCTATTTCCTTAATTGTATTGCATCTGTATAATCGTAAATATTGTCAATGTGAAGATGATAATTGTTGTGCCACTAGCGCATAAGGAATTATAAAAAAACAAAATCCCAAAGTCTAGAACCTTGGGATTTTAGCTGGCGACTACTTTTAATTAACACTAACCATCAAAACCAATTAAAAGTAAACCAGCTGAAAATTAACTTCTATAGAATAGACGGGTTATTTTAAGTCTTGTTACAGAATTATATTTTTTTAACTTTGAATTATGTTAAAACCCACTTTAGTACTTGGAGCTTCATTAAAATCCAATCGTTATTCTCATTTTGCCGTGCAGAAATTAAGTAAATACAAGCACGAGGTATATCCTGTAGGATTGCGTGCTGGAGAGATAGATGGTATTACTGTAGATACTTTTGAGACAGCTTTCGCGAAAGCAAAACAAGACACATCCCGATTTCATACGATCACTTTGTATATAGGGCCAAAACACCTGTCTTCCTATTTTGATTATATCATAGCGCTTAAACCTGAGCGTGTTATTTTTAATCCCGGTACAGAAAACCCTGATTTGTACCAACTGCTCAATAAGCACGGAATAGCCTATGAAGTAGCCTGTACCTTAGTCTTGCTTAGTACGAATCAATACTAATCCTAAAAAGGTGATACCGCCGTTGAGTACAAGGATAAAGAAATTCCATTCAAAATTGAGATAAGTACCAGATATATAGCTAATTAGGTAGCCTATAAAAGGAGTGCTGATAGCGACAATAGGCACCCATTTATCCTTTACATTATACTGCGTAAACAAACCGAAAGCATACAAACCTAGCAATGGGCCATAGGTATAGCCTGCATAGGTAAAGAGCTTTGCTATTACCGTTGCATCTGCTATTAAGTATTTAAAGGCTATAATAACAAGCACAAGCACGAGGGACATTAGGATATGAATTCTCTTGCGTATGACAACTTGCTTTCTGCCATCGTGTTTCTTTTCAATATCAAGGATATCAATACTAAAAGAGGTCGTTAAGGAAGTTAATGCGCTATCTGCACTGGAATAGGCCGCGGCAATTAGTCCTAATAAAAACACCACTGCCAGCCCTATTCCTAAGCCACTTTGCACGGCAATAGCTGGGAACAACTGGTCTTTATGGCTATCAATGCCATGTTGTTGGGCATAAACAGTAAGTAAAAGGCCAAGTATCAAGAAGACCATATTCACGATGGTTAGTACAATAGTAAACCACAACATATTTTTCTTAGCGTCTTGTAGATTGCGACAGCTTAAATTCTTTTGCATCATATCCTGATCTAATCCAGTCATTACAAT
>JALZVV010000128.1 GCA_023299935.1 Dokdonia sp. | reverse complement strand
AGACTCTATCCAATCTGTAGATGAAGAAAAATCCCCATTTTGCAAACCGTTAGATATTATAGGACACTCATCTACATCTAAAATACCATCATTATCATCGTCATCATCATCAACGTTTAAGATGCCATCTCCGTCACAATCATCAATCGGACCTGTACATTGTGCATAAGTGGACTGACTATAAAAGAAAAAAGTGGCGAGAAACAAAAAAATCTTAAGACTGAAAGGTCTAAAACTTTGAAAAGTATTATTTTTCATGGGAAAAATTTTTGTTAAAAAATTGCTTTATAACAACAAATCTATGTCATAATTATGGCAAAGTATGGAAGGCTATGCGTTCCTACAAACATCAACGCCCTACAACTCATATACTCGACCAAATACACAAAATAAAAAATGTTTGCTAGCTAAAGTATTTTGTTTAATCAATACACCTTCTTATATGCCTAAAACAGTAGCCTAACAATTAGATCTAAAAAAGCACTTCTAAATATTATGCAATTAGATATAATTTATTACAAGTATAAAAACTTTATACCTGTAAGTATTTACTTCATTTTTTAAAGCTATTTACCCATTTATATTTGATTGCCAATATTTTGTTAATGGCAATAATAATACTTAACAATTCCATTTTCATCCTCTTGTCATAAAAGCTATTTAACCGACTCAAACTGCATTTTGTCTTAGGCGTTTTTAGTAACATTTGGACAAATTAAACTGAGTGCAAAATAGCTTTCGCTAAAGCGTATTTTTACCATTAAAAATGTCGTAATTTTAAAATCCTATGATATCCTACTCATTTTCTAAAAAAATAGGTTTTCTACTAGGGCCTTTACTCTGCCTTAGTATTTTATTACTTCCTATAGAGATAATTAATCCAAGCATAGATACTGTACTTGCCATTGCTCTGTGGATGGTAATCTGGTGGGTTACAGAAGCGGTGTCTATTTCTGTTACTGCATTTATACCTCTTGCACTTTTTCCATTGTTGGGCCTGGGAACGATTAAAGATGTTGCCAGTAATTATGCTAATCCCATTGTTTACCTCTTTTTTGGAGGATTTGTGATTGCTCTTGCTTTAGAAAAAGTGCAACTTCACAAACGTATAGCCCTCTCCATTCTTAAAATAACAGGAGCTAAGGCTAATGGTATTATCTTAGGTTTCATGATTGCTACAGCTCTTATGAGTATGTGGATATCCAATACTGCGAGTACTGTAGTAATGCTTCCTATTGCAGTTTCTGTAATTAATCTATTGATTGATGATACAGATGGGTTTACTAAAAATGATCGCAATTTTGCATTGAGTATTATGTTGGGTATCGCATTTAGTGCTAATATAGGCGGGATGGCCACATTAATAGGCACACCTCCCAACTCGGTGATGCTCGCCTTCTTAAACGAGAGTTACAATATAGATATTGGCTTTTTTCAATGGATGCAAATGGGCGTCCCCTTTGCTATTGTCCTGTTAATGATTACCTATTTTATCATTACAAGAGTTTTCTTTCCCAATCATCTGGGTACTATTGCAGCTTCAAAACATATCATACGAGAGGAATTAGACAAATTAGGACGTATATCCAAAGGAGAAAAAATAGTTTTGATTATTTTTATTTTGACAGCTATAGCCTGGATGCTCCGTTCTTATCTCAACAGTCTCTTCCCTAATATTGTGCTCACAGATACCACAATTTCCATAATTGCAGCTTTACTCATGTTTATTACACCCTTAGATTTTAAAAAAGGGAGCTTCCCGCTGGACTGGAAAGACACTTCGCGCTTACCTTGGGGAATTCTTATTCTTTTTGGAGGAGGACTGGCACTTGCTTCTGGTTTAAAGGATGCTGGCTTGATAGCCATGATAGGAGACTCTATTTCACAACAAACTTCATGGAGCATGTGGATGGTTACCGCGGTTCTTATTTTCCTCATGCTTTTTATGACGGAACTTATGAGCAATGTAGCACTAGTTACCGTTCTTATTCCGCTCGTTGTAGGTATCGCCATAGGTATGGACGTGCCTATTTTACAAATGGTAATCCCTGTTACTTTAGCCGCCAGTTGTGCTTTTATGCTTCCTATGGCTACACCCCCTAACGCCATCGTATTTGCCAGTGGTCACGTACGTGTGGATCAAATGGCAAGAATAGGGATTGTTCTTAATCTAATTTCGGTAGGCCTACTTTTTGTCATTGCCTATTTTGTAGTGCCCTTACTTTTTTAAGAAAATCATTTAGAGCGCGTCTAAGTGATGATTTTTGAACGAATTATATAGGACACTACTGCTTCACCAAAAAGTCTGTTATATTTAAAATAAAAGCATTCAAAATTTTCAATCATTAACAAAGCTTATTGTTAATTTCATTTCTATAATAATAAATTATCATCAATGCTCTCGTCAAATTTTATAAAAATTCCAAATAATTCCTGGTCGTGTCGCTCGGGAATAGAATTATACGCACGTTTTAAAGTCTTCACTTCAAAAAAAGGATTCAAATAGTTTTTATACAATTCCTTATTCCCACCAAAAGGCCTTTTCTCCATATCACCTGTAAGTGGTATATCAAACCAGAGTCCTACCAATTTTCCGTTAGGAATTAGTAAGTTGGCCATTTTTTTGGCGTACGCATTTCTGTTCTCAATCGTAGGTACAAACGAGCAAAAGAAGGTTTGTTCTAAAATAAGATCGTACTGTCCTTGATGTTCAAAGAAGTTTGCTTGGATCAAATTCGCTTTCGCGAAAGCGGGATTACGCTTTGCAAAAGCTTTTAACGGTTCTTCAGAAATGTCCAACACAAGAACATGCTTAAAACCTTGACTCCATAAATACTCTGCTTCATATCCATTACCTGCCCCAGGAATTAGGATTTTTAGATTTTTATTCTCAAGTTGATCAATATATTCTTTAAGTGGTGGTGATGGATATCCTATATCCCAACCGGTGCGTTCCTCTTTATAACGTTGTGTCCAATAGTTATTTTCTCGAGTTGAATCCATACGGCAGCCTATTTTTTCTAAAAATACAATTAAACCCTTAAGCCAAGCAAGTGCAACGATATTGAATGCATATCATTTGCACAACTTTTAAGAAGGAAAGCCTTCCTACGGGCTTCTAATCTATGACGCTTTTAGTATCCTTAACACTTGCTTCTTAAAACTACCGCCCATGGGAATCTCTATGTTTCCTATCTCTATATCTTGATGTGTAAATGCTGTTATTTTAGTAAGTGATACAATATAGGAACGATGTACTTGAAGAAACTTATTTCTCGGTAATACATTGGCAAAAACAGATATTTGTTTCTTCACCACTATAGTCTCAGAAGTAGTATGGATCTTAAGATAGTCCTTCAAACTCTCAACATAAACGATCGAGTCTAATACAACCTTAATATTTTTCTTGTTTACTTGCACAAAAATATGATCAATCTCAGGAGTTACTGCTAACTTATCTTCTAGCTCGATTCCATTTAGTTTACTCACCGCTTGAAAAAAGCGGTTAAAGGTAATTGGTTTTAGGAGGTAGTCTACTACCTGTAACTCATAACTTTCTACCGCATATTCCCTATATGCCGTAGTAAAAATCACCTTAGGTGGAGCTTGTAAAGATTTTAAGAACTCGATACCCGTAAGCATAGGCATCTGGATATCTAGTAAAATAAGATCGACTGCATTTTTTGTTAGAAAGTCACTCGCCAAAACGGCATTCTTAAAAGATCCCAAATATTCCAGAAAAGGCACTTGTGCAATATGCGTTTCCAATAAGGATCGCGCTAGCGGCTCATCATCTACTACAATACATTTAATCATAACTCTTTGTCATATTTAATCGCAAAGCAACCACATACCATCCATTTGTATCTGTCACCTCATAGTCAAAATCTGGATACACAATTTCTAACTGTTGCTTGACATTTGCAACCCCTATTCCCTTGATATAATTTGTATCGCCTTTTTGTTTAGTTTCATTTTTGGTATTCCTCACCGTAAAATAAAGCTGTTCTCCTTCTTGTCTCAAATCAATATGTATTTCTGGCTGACCCAAACTCGCACTCGCGCCATGTTTAAATGCATTCTCTATAATAGAGAGTAACAGTAATGGCGCTATTAAAGTTTGTTCAGAATACGCTTTGACGAAAGTAATCGTAATATCATCTCCATAACGTAATCGCTCTAATGAAAGGTAGTTTTCTAATAATTCCACTTCTTTTTCAAGTGGCACTAAATTGTTATTACATTGATACAAAATATAATCTAATATTTGGGCCAGCTTCCCCACAGTCTCTGGTGCCTTATCTGATTTCTGGACCGTAAGGGCGTACAAATTATTAAGCGTATTAAACAAAAAGTGCGGGTGTAGTTGAGATTTCAAAGCATTGAGCTCTGCCTTATTTTTGTCGCGTTCTAAGGATGCGTTACGACTTTCTGCCTGTTGTTTTTTTCGTATCACTTTCTCAATATTCATTGCAAATGTCGCGATGAATATCCGAGGAAGATAACCCGAAATTAGATACGGATAATTCCTAAATATCTGATCCAAAGACTCTTGATTAAAACTACCTTCACGGAACAACGGCTCATACACATATACATTAATCACGCGATCTAAAGCAGCCGTGAGATAGAATAACGCAATCATTAATACGGTAAACACAACATATTTCTTCATA
>JALZVV010000127.1 GCA_023299935.1 Dokdonia sp. | reverse complement strand
TCCGTTACTCGCTTCAAAATATCTAGGATTCTCTAAACCACTTTCAATTCTTCCTGACTCTACAAAAGTTAATCTATCTACAATCGTGATACGATTACTTACATTAGCCACAACATAGGCATCGTTACCATTAAACCCAATCGATTGAACAATGTTCCCAAGATTATCATTATTTACTTCTTGGTAAATATCATTTTGTGAACCCGTAAAAAGATTATCTACAAAAGATACTGAACCAAAACCATTGTTAAATGGGCCTTCGTTAGTCACTAAAAAACCATTTTCAAAAGGAAAGGTATCATCATCAAGAATGGTAATGGTCACTTCTAATTCTTCTTCTATAAGTGAGAATATAAAAGTTTCATCATTCTCTACCGCCTCGTCATTAATAAGTTCAAACTCTAGCACTGTTTCGCCGTTTACAGGTACAAAAAATGTAGTTGACTCCGGCATTACATAATCCTCCCCAGCAACTGCGGTACCGCTAAGTTCATAGTTTAATTCTAAAGCCCCTGTGCCTCCAGTTCTGGAAATAGCAAAAGTAATAGTTCCATCATCTTCATTAACGGTGCTTACACCAGAAAATTCGAGCGTACTTGCAGCAGGTGAAGCATCATCATCATCGCCACAAGAAATAAGGCATACACTTGCGAATACTAACATTAGAATTCCTTTAAATAGTTTCATAAATTAAAATTTATACGTTGTTTGGATTAAAAAATTTCTCCCTGGGTTCGGTCGGAAGGCCACCGTTTGATAATTCTTATTAAAAATATTATTGGCTCGTAGCGCAAGATTTAATTTGTACTCTTTTTTATTAAACAGCCCATACTCTATACCTAGATTAGACACGGCATAGTCTGCTAAAGTTACTGTATTATCAGAAGTTGTAAATACCTCATCGGTATAAGAAAACTGATAATAGGCATTCCACCGCTCAAATTGATACGCTAAAGAACCTGTGATTTTTTGTTCTGGCACAAAAATTAATTGATCTCCCGTCTCTTTATTGGTGGCTTGTGTATAGGCATAATTACCGCGTGCAGATAGTGTATGTTTATTAAAACTATAGCGATACTGCGCTTGTAACTCTGCTCCATAATGTTCTGTTGCATTCACATTAATTGGACTCCATATTCCTTGCCCATTAGGCAGCCAGATAATCAAATCTTGTACCTCACTATAATAGGTTTGCAAGCCTACTTCTAGATTTTTTAGGTTTACGCGGTGTCCCACTTCTATCTGATTAGTGGTTTCTGGAAGCAAATCTGGATTCCCCACAGCACCGGCGCCACGCCAGTAAATATCGTTAAAGGTTGGAATTCTATAATTCTGAGAAGCGTTTATGGATAGGGTATACGCTTTGGCCAGAGCATACTCAGCGCTAATTCCAAACAAAAACGGACTGTCATAATTCTGCGTTACTTCCTGTCTTGCTTGCGCCCCGTAAGAAAATTTATCTGTAAGCTTATGATTCCACAAGGCTACCGCCGAAAAAATATTCCTAGTGGAACGATCAATATTAGTTCCATCACCTGCGATAGTTGTGTAATCTACGATTGTCTTTAAGGATGTCTTTTTTGAAAAACGATAGGTAAAATCATAATTGGCCGTAAAACGATTTGCCTTTCCTATGGTAGAGATGTCGGCTTCTAGACCGCTAGGGAAAAACTCAAACTGTTCAAAAATATGAGCTACTCGTAGTTTACTAGTATACTTTTTAGCAAGGGTCTCCCACTCCACTAGCGAGCGTGCGTTTCTATCCTTAAAGCCATCATCAGAAGGCGCAGTGAGCGTTCCTGAAAAATTGCGGTTGCCTAGATAGCTGTTGTGATAGACTTTCAGCAAATGTTTTGGGGCTAATTTAATCCCAAGGTTAAGGTTGAGGTTGGTGTTTTCAAACTCGCCATTCTCATTAATCTGATCCGTATCGAGGTATTCAAAATCATTATCACTCTTTCTATAATCTACCCCAGCGTCTATATAAAAATTATCAGTGGCATAGGTACTTTTATAATGTCCAGAAGGTGTATTAAAACTCGCATAACTCAGGATAAGGTCGTTTTCAAAACGATCTCCAAAACGAATATCATTAGTAAGATGCACACTTCCCCCTATAGCACCAGAACCGTAGGGAATACTCCCTCCCCCTGTGCGCACAGACAGATTATCATAGTTTCTAGTGGCTATGGTATTAAAATCGGTTTGTCCATTGAGCTGAGAATTAATATTAATTCCGTTCCAGACTACCGCCGTTTGTGCTGCAGATGTCCCACGAAGCGAGGCCGATGAAACTCCACCAGGCCCATTTTCACGAAAGTAGATCACACTCTCTTGTTGCAATAATTGGGTCAGTACATTTGTACTTCTGGTAATCGTACTATCATTAATGTTCTGAATGGCATTGCCTTTAGAAAAGTCGCGTAGTTTTACATCTGAGAGCACTACTTCTGGTAATACTTGAAGACTATCCAACTGGGCATAACTCATCGTGCTCAATAAGCAGCAAACAGCAATCCATATATAACGATAATCAGTTCTCATACGCAGTAGACCTTTTACCCGAAAGTCGTATTGTGTTAAGAATCTAGGCAGGTCTCCTGGCTTGCATAAGATAACGCCTTCCCAGAGTAACACCTTACTCCAGTGGCTTTGTAGTAGTCATCCTTCCTAAAGAAACCTTTAGGCACTGCTTACAGTTGCGGGAACAGCTTTTGTATTTCACAAAATTCCCTTTTAATCTATTGCGTTGTGTAACGCAACAAAACCAAAATTCAGGTCAAATATATAGCATTTTTAGAACGCAGTATGTTAAGGAAACAAAAAAAAGGTACTTTTGGGCTTTCCAAAACCCTTTACCTTGAAAAAGCTTTTTGTACTCCTGCTCATTTTTTCTAGCCTTAGTTGCAAACAGGCGTCTCATACTGTGGTTAAGGGTAACACAGGCACTAGCTTACCCATACAATATGCACAAGGATTTTTACTTACCCAATATGAAAATTATCAGTTATTAGAAGTAACGCAAGCCTTTCCTCAAAGCACTGATACCCTGCGATATGCTTTAATCCCAAGAGATCTAGATGAGGTGTCAAAAAAACGCTTATCCATACCCAAAAACATAGCCCAAATCCAAGTACCACTAGAGACCATTGTGGTGACTTCTACCACGCATATCCCGTCGCTAGAGATGCTGGAGGTACAGGAAACCTTAGTAGGTTTTCCTAACTTAGATTATGTGTCTAGTACGCTTTCGCGAAAGCGTATTACAAACAATCTCATTACAGAATTGGGACAAAATGAATCTATTAATACTGAGGTGCTTATTGACCTCAATCCCGAGGCAGTAGTGAGTTTTGGGGTAGAAGGAGAAAATAAATCACTCGCCTTAGCTGAGCAAGCCGGAATCCCTGTGTTATACAATGGCGATTGGGTAGAACAAGACCCTTTAGGCAAGGCAGAATGGATTAAATTTTTTGGTGCT
>JALZVV010000126.1 GCA_023299935.1 Dokdonia sp. | reverse complement strand
TCATAAAAAAGGAAGAAATACATCTTTCTTAGCTCCATCTGCAGATGCTCCAGATTATAAGTTTGAGTTTGGTGATCTACAAAACTTTGAAAACGATTTGAAGCAAAGTATAGGAGAAAATAATCTAACTACTAGAGTTAACTATAAATCAGAAGGAAACTTCTTTCAGGATGTAATTCTTCAGTTCTTACCTTTCATATTAATCATAGGTATTTGGATATTCATTATGCGCCGTATGTCATCAGGTGGAGGTGGAGGCCCAGGAGGTCAAATATTTAATATCGGAAAATCAAAGGCTAAGCTTTTTGATGAGAAAACAGATATTAAAACTTCTTTTAAAGATGTTGCGGGATTAGAAGGAGCAAAAGAAGAGATACAAGAGATAGTAGATTTCTTAAAAAATCCAGAAAAATATACAAGTCTAGGGGGCAAGATTCCTAAAGGAGCCTTACTTGTAGGGCAACCAGGAACAGGAAAAACACTTTTGGCAAAAGCCGTAGCCGGAGAGGCAAAAGTGCCTTTCTTTTCATTATCGGGTTCAGATTTTGTAGAGATGTTTGTAGGTGTGGGAGCATCAAGAGTAAGAGATTTGTTCAAGCAAGCAAAAGAGAAATCTCCATCTATTATTTTTATTGATGAGATTGATGCAATCGGTCGAGCGAGAGGTAAAAATAATTTTTCTGGTTCTAATGATGAAAGGGAAAATACCTTGAATCAGTTACTAACTGAGATGGATGGTTTTGGCACAAATACAAATGTGATCGTGCTAGCAGCGACTAACCGAGCAGATGTATTGGATAAGGCGTTAATGCGTGCTGGGCGTTTTGATAGACAGATTTATGTAGATCTGCCTGATGTAAGAGAGCGTAAAGAAATTTTTGAAGTACACCTTCGTCCTTTAAAGAAAATAGAAGATGAATTAGATGTAGATTTCCTTGCCAAGCAAACGCCAGGTTTCTCGGGTGCAGATATTGCAAATATGTGTAATGAGGCGGCATTAATAGCTGCTCGTAAAGGAAATAAAGTAGTAGGAAAACAAGATTTCTTAGACGCTGTAGATCGTATTGTAGGGGGTCTTGAAAAGAAGAATAAGATTATCACTCCAGCAGATAAACGTGCAATTGCGTTTCACGAAGCAGGTCATGCAACAGTGAGTTGGATGCTTGAACATGCCGCGCCTTTGGTAAAAGTTACTATTGTGCCTAGAGGGCAATCCCTAGGGGCTGCCTGGTATTTGCCGGAAGAACGTCTTATTGTGCGTCCAGAGCAGATGCTTGACGAGATGTGTGCTGCCTTAGGAGGCAGAGCTGCCGAGAAGGTGATTTTTGATAAAATTTCTACGGGTGCTTTAAGTGACCTAGAGAAAGTGACCAAGCAAGCTAGAATGATGGTTACGGTATATGGACTTAATGATAAAGTAGGTAATCTTACCTATTATGATTCTACAGGTCAATCAGAAAGTAGTTTTAATAAGCCTTACAGCGAAAAGACGGCTGAGATTATTGACAAAGAAATTTCTCACATTATAGAAGAGCAATATCAACGTGCCATTAGTTTATTGGAGGACAATAAAGATAAGTTAACACAATTGGCAGAGTATTTATTAGATAAAGAGGTTATTTTTAAGGATAATCTGGTAGAAATTTTTGGAGAACGTCCTTTTGGAAAGAAGGAAGAGCCAGAAGTTGTAACTTAGGTACCTTTAACAACAGTTTTAGAATTCTAAACTTGATTTGGCTGAGGTTAAATCAAGTTTTTTTATATTTGATAAACTTGTATTAACAAGTTGTATATCTATTTTATGAGTATCTTAAGGAAGCTATTTAAAAAGTCCAACTCACCCGATTCAATGGATAAGGGCGGTGAGATGGAGCGTAGTAAATATATGCCTGACTTAGATACACCGGTTGATGAACGCTTTACACAAAATTTTATCTTGAACGGCGGGAAATTCTTATATGTAGTAAATGTAGATGAAGTTCATTCTAGTTTTGACAATATTTTATTGGAGAATGATTGGTATGAAAAAGATGTACTCTGTTTAGATGATAATCTCTCTGATAGTTTTAAAGGTTATAATCTTAATTTTTGCACAAACATTCAATCTACATTTTTTCTAACAACTTGTGAAAGTCTGGTAGCAGATAACGGGTCACTTCTTGTTTGTTCAAAGCAATTAAAGGAAATGAAGTTACAGGAATTACCTGTAAACATTATTGTTTATGCAACTACTAGCCAAATCGTAAATACCATAGGTGAAGGTCTTCGGGTTATTAAGAATAATCATAAAGAAGGAATTCCTACAAATATTACTACTATAAAGCACTTTGAGGAAGCACATGAAGAAAAGGACTTTATGACTTATGGTAGTAGTGCTAAGAATCTTTATTTACTCCTATTAGAGGATTTATAATATGCGTGAGGTAATCGTTAGAGGTCTTTCTGGATTACTTTATGTGGCCCTGTTATTACTGGCTATCTTTTCGTATGAAATGAGTTTTCTCATCTTGTTTCTGGTTTTTGGAGGATTGAGTTTATTTGAGTTTTTAAAGCTTATTGGTATACGTTCCTATCTGCCATATGGACTATTAATACTGCTCGTCACTTGTTTCTGTTATATAGAAATTGATTACGGCTTTACCCTGTTTTTTTTGAGTGCAGTTGTATGTGTAAATCTCTACCTCATTAAAAATCTAATAAAACCTTCTGGACATCAACTCAATATCATACAGAAGTATATATATACATCATTTTATATTATAGGGGGTGTGGTCTTTACCATTTTGTTGCCATCCTATAAAGGGGAGTATACCTCGTATTTAGTAGCAGGTGTCTTTGCCTTAATATGGATTAATGATACTTTTGCATTTATTGTAGGAAAGAGTATTGGCAAACATAAACTGCTTGAGCGTATCTCACCTAAAAAAACAATAGAAGGTTTTATGGGTGGCGCTGTTTTTGCCTGTATTTCGGCTATTTTTATTTTTAAGATTACAGGATTACTTTCTTTAGGATTATGGATAACGGTAGCCTTGGTCACCGCTATTTTCGGAACCTTAGGCGATCTTATTCAATCTCAGATTAAAAGACAAGCTGGGGTAAAAGACAGCGGTCAATTAATGCCAGGTCATGGAGGTATATATGATAGATTAGATAGTATCTTATTTGCCAGTCCATTTATATTTTTATTTTTAATAGTATTAGATTATGTTTCATAGAGAAGGTTACCAAATTATTGCATTAACATTAATACTTACAGCAGGGATTATTGTGTTGTCAGATAATTTTATTGAAAACAGAACTATCTTTTATGGTATAGCGGCAGTTGTTATTGTTTTATTAATACTTATTCTTCAGTTTTTTAGAAATCCAGAGAGAACTGCACCTAACGATAGTGCAAAGATTGTCTCCCCGGTAGATGGGAAAGTAGTCGTTATTGAAGAAGTTTATGAACCAGAATATTTTAAAGACAAACGTTTGCAGGTGTCTGTTTTTATGTCTCCACTTAATGTGCACGTAACACGTTATCCAGGAGGAGGAGATGTGGTATACAGTAAATATCATCCTGGTAAATATCTTGTAGCATGGCATCCTAAAGCGAGTACAGAAAATGAGCGCTCGACTGTGGTGGTAAAGACAGAAAAGTTTGGTGAAGTTATGCATAGGCAAATTGCCGGCGCGCTTGCTAAGCGTATTGTAAATTATGCAGAAGCTAATGATACCGTAGCACAAGGCGGTGAGAGTGGTTTTATAAAATTTGGCTCTCGTGTAGATATCTATTTACCTCTAGGTACGAAAATAGATGTGGCGCTTAATGAGAAGGTAAAAGGAGCTTCATCTATTATTGCAAGCTCATAATGACAGAGCAAGGACTCCATACAAAATTTGAGGAGGCCTTTAATAGGGTTAGAGATGCTAATCAAGAATTTCCGCCAGATGTTTTATTGCAATTCTATTCTTTGTATAAACAAGCAACGCAGGAACAGCGATTTTCATCTCAGGATGGTGAGCACGAACTTGTAAGTGCATTTAAGATGAATGCACTATTGCAGGTGAAACATCTAAGTTTTGATGAGGCAAAAGAAGCCTATATAGCATTAGCCAATACCTACTTAAAATAAATAAAAAAAGGGATGCTTTTTTAAAGTATCCCTTTTTTATTACATAATCTTATTCTTAGCTTAAGCTAGCTAATCGTTTTTCTAGAGTAGTAATCTTTGCTTCTGCATCTGCCATTTTTTGCTTTTCGATGGCAACTACTTTTTCTGGAGCATTGTTAACAAAGCGCTCATTTGATAATTTGCCACTTACAGATTTCAAGAATCCTTTTGTATACTTTAGCTCTTCTTCAATTTTAGCAATTTCTGCTTCTACATCTATCGCACCAGCGAGCGGGATAAAATATTCATTAGATTTTACTCTAAAGGATAGTGCTCCGTCTAGAGGCGCTTTCGCGAAAGCGATCTCACTCACATTACCTAATTTGGTAATAATTGCGTCAAAATCTGACGATACTGTCTCATTGCTAAGCATATGTAGCTCTATCTGGTCTTTAAAAGCAATGTTCTTGCTCTTACGTATCGTTCTAATGCCAGAAATTACTTGAGATGCGTACTCAAAATCTGAAATGATTTTCTGGTCTACATCCTTTTGTGCTGGCCAAGTATTTACAATTAACGCCTCTTCTGGAGAACGCTCAGCAATAGTTTGCCAGATTTCTTCTGTGGCAAAAGGAGCAAAAGGGTGTAAGATGCGCAAGTTGTTTTCTAGTGCAGTTATAATCCCGTTAAAGGTTTTGCGGTCAATAGGTTGCTGGTATGCAGGTTTTGCAATTTCTAATAACCAGCTACAGAAGTCATCCCAAATAAGCTTATAGGTTGCCATTAAGGCATCGCTAATTCTGTATTTAGAGAAGTGGTCTTCTATTTCGATAAGTGTTTGGTTAAAACGAGCTTCGTACCAGGCTAGTCCTTGTGCGCTGGATTTAGGTTGCTCGATTGTGTCACTTACTTCCCATCCTTTAATAAGTCTAAAGGCGTTCCATATTTTATTTATAAAGCCTTTTCCTTGGTTACAAAGGTCTTCGTCAAACATTAAGTCATTACCAGCGGCACTACTTAGCAATAGGCCTACACGTACGCCATCTGCTCCATAATCTTTAATTAATTTTAGGGCATCTGGTGAGTTTCCGAGAGACTTAGACATCTTGCGACGTTGCTTATCGCGAACTAATCCCGTGAGATATACATTCTCAAAAGGACGTTGGTCTGTATATTCATACCCAGCGATAACCATACGTGCTACCCAGAAAAATAAAATATCTGGACCTGTTACAAGGTCGTTAGTAGGGTAGTAGTAGTTAAACTCTTCGTTATCTGGATTACGAACACCATCAAAAACACTCATAGGCCATAACCAAGAAGAAAACCAAGTGTCTAACGCGTCTTCGTCTTGACGTAAATCTGATGCGGTGAGGGAATCGTTTCCGGTACGCTTTCGCGAAAGCGTAACAGCCTCTTCCATAGTATGGGCTACTACAAAATCTTCTTTTCCATCGCCAAAATAGTAAGCAGGAATCTGTTGTCCCCACCACAATTGACGTGAAATGTTCCAGTCACGTATGTTTTCCATCCAGTGACGGTAGGT
>JALZVV010000125.1 GCA_023299935.1 Dokdonia sp. | reverse complement strand
AGTTGCTGCCTTTTTAGAGCCCGATATATTAGTGGTAGATGAGGTGCTTGCCGTGGGTGATGCCGAGTTTCAGAAAAAGGCAATAGGGAAAATGCAAGATATTAGTAACACTAGTGGTAGAACAGTTTTGTTTGTAAGCCATAATATGGGAAGCATTAGAAGTCTTTGTAGTCGTGCAATATTACTTAAAGATGGAGCAATTACTAAGGATGGCACTCCAGATGAAGTGATAAATGATTATCTTAATCAAGAAGTAATACAAACAACACTTGCAGAAATAAAAACACGATCAGGCTCACAAGCAATTACTTTTAAAAATGTAAATGTATATGGTATTTCTAAGGAATCACCTCCTATAACAGGAGAGCCGTTACATTTTGAATTTACCTGTGATAATAATAACAATGTGGATCTGCAAGCTGTGCGATTGGATATGCGTATTGATGACATTTACGGACAAAAAATGAGTTGGTTTAGTACTAGTGTAATGACTGTAATGAATAAAAAAAGAATGATAGATACCATCACTATAGCTTTGCCCAAAAATCCATTTGTACATGGGACATATTTTGGAACGATCTATTTAGAGCATAATGGAATTGAAACAGATCTTATAGAAAATGCATTTTCGTTTGAAATTGAAAAAGGACATTATTATGCATCTAATGCAAAAATACCACCAAAGCAAACAAAGATATTTTTAGATTATAAAGTGAATTACAGTTAAATGAAATTTTTCTTATATAAACTTATTTCGAAATTGGGGTATTCTATTTTAAATAGAAATACACAAAGGACGATTGAACTGAATAAAATTAAAAATTTTGTCGCCGAAGACGATAATGATATTTTATTTAATGCTAGGGAAAATATTGTAGCTATTAGTAAATATTATCCAGATTTAGGGATTACTCAAAAAGAGAATGGTTTTCAAGTTAAGTTTAGTGATTTTCAATTTTATGTAGAAAGTGCAGAAGATATCTTTATCATCAAAGAAGTTTTTGTAGATGGAGATTATGGTTTGAACACAACTAAGCCAGCAATAGTTCTAGATATAGGTATGAATATAGGGATAACGTCTATTTTCTTTAGCCAGTTTAATTTTGTCCATAATATTTATGGATTTGAACCTATTCCTTTTACCTATGAAATGGCATTCAAAAATATAGCAAGTAATGCTAGGGCATCTGCAAAATGCGAGCTCTTTAATTATGGATTAAGTGATAAGAATGGTCAAAATACCTTTCATTTTGATAGTAATAACAAAGGTAAGACAGGAATAGAAAGCCATGCAAGAGGGAAAGGAAAATTGAGTAAAAGTGTTGAAGTTGAACTTAAAAAATCGAGTGAAATAATCAATAAACTTATTGCACTTAATCCAAATAAATCCGTTGTTGTGAAAATGGATTGTGAAGGTTCAGAATATGCTATTTTTAAGGACTTAGATGAGTCTGGTACATTGGCCAAGATTGATATATTGCTTATAGAATGGCATTTTTACGGAAGTGAAGCGTTAGAGCGAATTTTGCTTAAATATAATTTTGACTGTAATGTTAGAAATCTTTCAACTCAATCTGGTTTTATTTTTGCCTGTCGTTCATAATTGAATATGAAAAAAGTTTCGATCATAGTGCCTTGTTATAATCAAGCAGCTTATTTGGATAGTTGTTTGCAAAGCGTAATTAATCAAAGCTATAACGATTGGGAATGTATTGTTATCAATGATGGATCTACTGATAATACAGAGCAAGTCGCAAATGCTTGGTGTGCAAAAGACTCAAGATTTGGGTATATGTATCAAGTAAATTCTGGTGTATCTAAAGCAAGGAATACTGCAATACAAGCTTCAAAGGGGATCTATATTTTACCTTTAGATGCAGATGATAAAATACACTCAAATTATGTACAATGGATTGTTGATGCTTTTGATAAAAACATAAATTTAACTCTAGTCTATGGTAATGCAGTGTTTTTTGAAAATAAAAAAGGCAATTGGGATTTACCTAATTATAATCTATCAAGATTAGCCCAATCTAATATTATTTATAATACTGCGGCATATAAAAAGAAAGATTGGGAGGTTCATAAAGGCTATGATGAGTCTATGATTAAAGGACTGGAAGATTGGGATTTTTGGATTAGATTATTACAACATAATGGAGAGGTGTATAAGATTCCGGAAGTATGTTTTTACTATAGAATACGCCGTAATTCACGTAATCACTCTATATCGTCAGAATCATATCATGATATTTTTGAGTATTTAAATAAAAAGCATATGGATTTTTTTATAACGCATTTAGGAACACATACAGCTTTAGTTAAAAAAAATACTAGACTAATGAAGGAGAATGAATCTTTGCGAATAAGTAAAAAAAATGCTTTTAGAATACTAAAAAATGCATTGAACCCATTTTATAAGACCAAACTACAATGATGGTTTATACTATTATGGTTACATACAATGGAATTGCTTGGGTGCAAAAGGCACTTCAATCCATTACAGGGCAGAGTAAGGTAATCGTAATAGATAATGCATCCACTGATGCAACAACGGCTATTATAGAAAGAAACTTCCCAGAAATTATTTTAGTAAAGAATGCCTCCAATCTAGGATTTGGGCAAGCAAATAATCTTGGCATTAGGATGGCATTGCAAGCTGGCGCAGATTATATTTTTCTAATGAATCAAGACGTTTATGTTCAACCTGAAACAATAAATTTATTGGTAGATGCGATTAAAATTGATTATACTATTGGTGTTTGTAGTCCGCTACACAAAGACGGTAATGGGAAGCATCTTGATCGCTTATTCGAAACTTATATATCAAATAATAAAGAATTAGTAGAAGAATTAGCGGAAGAATATTATACCCAAAAAACGTATACTGTACATTTTGTTAATGCAGCAGCTTGGCTTATTAAAAGAGAAGTGTTGGAAAAAATAGGAGGCTTTGATCCTATCTTTTTTCATTATGGCGAGGATGAAAATTTTATACAACGAATACATTATAATAAGAAAAAGGTCGTGGTTGTGCCAGAATCTGTAATCATGCACGATAGGCAAGACAGAAAGCATCCTGTTCCAGAACTATTCTCTCAGCGATATATAAAGAGTTGGGAAAAACACCTTAAAGTTGTTTATGCAAATCCTAATAAAGCTCATAATCTTAAAAAAAGAGCGAGTAAAGAAATTATTAAACTTTCAAAGATGACTATTAAAAATTTGCTACAAGGGAAGTTTAATATGGCTAGGAAATATTGGAAATTGAGGTCTAGCGTAACACCTCTTTTTCAAGAAATACAGGAAAGTAGAAACTTGTCTAAATTACATAAAGACCTATATTTATGAGTAATGAAGACAAGGTACTTGTTTCAATAATTATCCCTTCATACAACAGGGAGGCTGTAATAGGAGATACATTGCTAAGTGTCTTAAATCAATTGCATAAAAATTGGGAATGTATTGTAGTTGATGATGGTAGTAATGATAATACGTTAGCGGTGGTTAAGTCCTTTATAAATCAGGATAGTAGAATAAAATTTTTTACAAGACCCAAAAACAAAAATAAAGGTGCAAATGCCTGTCGTAACTATGGCCTTAAAAAAAGTAAGGGCGACTATATTAATTGGCTTGACTCTGATGATGTTTTGGCTGAGGATCATATCTCAAAACATATCAATTGTCATAAACAAATGAATATACAGGCAAGTGTAAGTCTGGTGAATACATTTCATGAAAGCACAAGCCACTTATTGGGTTTGTGGGCTAACCCATTTCCAGATACCGATGTTATAGATGATATGTGCAGAGGTAAAGTAAGTTGGCAAACTGCAAGTATTATTTGGAGGAGGGAAGTGTTGCCTGAAGTGTCTTTTAATGAAGATTTACAGAGTGCTCAAGAATGGACTTTCCATATAGAGCAAATGATTAGGAGAATCACTTTTAAGGTTTTCAATGAGACTACCGTTTATGTGAGAAGACATGAGGAACGCACTGGAAAGGATTTTTCACCTAAGAAGTATCGCTCTATGTTTATGTCTAGATATTTGATTTTTAAAACGCTTTACTCATCTGGAAAATTAAGTACATTGCGAGAGAAAGGCTTATTAAAACGAATGGCCCAAGCTTCTAAAGGAGCAGCGAGAGCAAGATATTATACAACATCCTTTATTCATTGGAGAACTTGGATAGTGCTCTTGTTTTACTCGCAGTTGACTATTAAAATATTAGGAATTCTTCTTTTTGGTATTCCTTTATATTTGATATTAGGAAAAGGGGAACGCTTTTTTAAATTCTAAAACAATAACAATCGCACATAATCAAAGAAATATTATTGCCATAGTAGAGTCATTAGATGTCAACGACAGTAGTGGGACAAAAGGGCGCGTTGCTTTATTACAAAATATGGTTGCTGCAGGTTTTGAAGTTACTGCATTGCACTATACTCTAAAAAATATAACTATAGAAGGGATTAATACTATTGCTGTAACAGAAGGAAGATCTATATTTTATATTCTTAGTCGCCTGCAACGTTATTTTTATAAATGGTTTAAGGTAAACATTGGAGATTCTTATGAAAAACATACTGGCTTTTCTTTTAATTGGAAAGGGGCTTCTTATGCTTTCGCGAAAGCGTTAAGAAAATATAACCATCAGGATTATAAAATGATTTGGACCTTGGGCAAAGGAACACAGTTTAGAGCGCATGCAGGGGTGTTGAGATGCCCTGAATGGCATGATAAGTGGTATGCCTACGTTCACGATCCTTACCCACAACAGCTATATCCTAGGCC
>JALZVV010000124.1 GCA_023299935.1 Dokdonia sp. | reverse complement strand
CTGTAGGTAAATGTTTCATTGATAAAATCTGCACTTAATAAAGGTTCTGCTTGAGTAAGGTTAAATAATGAAAAACCATCTGTATCATCATCACATTGACTTAATAAAACAGGATCATTCAAGATAATCGGTAATGGATGTACAATAAGATTGAAACTTACGGTATCAAAACAATCTGTATTCGTATTGTTTTCTAAACGGGCAAATATTATTTCTGAATTAGCTGTATTATTTGTGTATGTCAGGGGCAGGGCATTGACATTGTTCTGAGCATCAATTAACGATTCGTGATAGCTTACTGTAAACTGTAAAGGGTCCTGACCATCTAAAATAAAGGGATCTCTACTGGCAAGATTAAATTCTATAAAACCATTAACATCATTTCCATCTAAGGCATTATCACAAATCCCAAAATCTCCTGGATCGTTTGCAATAGGTTGAACATTAATTGTAATGGTAATCTCTGTAGTGTCAAAACAATCACTATTACCATCATTCTCTATTCTAGCGAACACAGAATCACCGTTCAACAACACAATAGCATTAACTCCTGTTAATGCACCTGTTCCAGCTATTGCGGAAGCGAGATCTGGATGAAAAGTAATATCGAAGTCTGCAGGATTTTGAGTATCTAAAATAGTAGGCTCTAAAGCAGTAAGATCAAAAACTACTTCTCCATCATTACTGTCATCATCGCAAATTAGTATTGGGGGGACTGGATTTGCTATAGGCTGTTCATCTACTACTAAAACGATCTCTGTAGTATCGAAACAGTTGTCATTGAGGTTATTTTCGATACGGGCAAAAATACTACCAGGAACACCATTGTAGGCAGCTGTAGTAGCAATTGGATTCGTTCCATCAGTAGCCTCTAGAGCACTTTCATGAAAGGTTACTGTAAAATCTAATCCGGATTGTGTGCCTAAAATTATAGGTACGAGACTATCTAAATCAAATATTCCTATACCATCATTAGGGATTACATCACAAACAATTTGCGGCAGGACTGGATTTGCGGTTGGAACAACATTAATAGTAACCACAAATGAAAGTTCATCTGGGCATATTTCAGGGTTAGAAATAACTTCATCATATACCCAAATCGTGGTGGTTGTTGTGATGGGCAAGGTCCAATCTAGAAGAGTAGTAGCAGGGTCAGATTGAGGTCCTGTAAAGTACTGCGGATTATTCAAAAAGGTTCCGCCTATAGTAGCAGGATCAGCTAAGGTAAAAGTATCACAGGACGCTATATCGTCTATAGGATCAAAAACGGGATTCTCAACTAGGGTTACCGTAACATCTACATTAATAACTTCACATATCCCCGTTGCAACATAATTATAAATTAACGAAGGATTGGAAATAGGGTCTGTGAGCGGATCAAAAATATCTCCACCACTATCTAATGGAGGCGTCCATACACCTCCTGCTGTGGGATTCCCTTCAATACGGTCAAATAAATTAATAGGACCACTTTGAGTACATACTTCGGTTTCTGTATCTTCTGGCTGAACCGCAAAACCAGAATAATATCCGCCGAAACCTGCGGATGCATTATCCGAACCAAATAAGCCAAGAGCAATAGGGCCATCTGCTATAACAGATACATCGCCATTTAAATTGCGAACAAAATAAGTTTCCCATTCTAAAGTACCTGGATTTTGAAGTGCGTCTGCAGGATTAAGGGCCAACCCATTTACATTAACCGTATTACCAATCAAAGAAGTAATTAAAAGGTTGCCAAAATAATTCTCTATGCTGTTAGGATAAATATCATCTAATGCGGGTATGAGATTGACATCATTCTGAAAAAAACAGCTCAATGGGGGGATGAAATTCATTCCAGGGGTAGCATCAGGAAAATCTCCAGCTCCTGTGGCGCCTTCACGACCTCCCAAAAATTGGTAGACGTAAATTGTTTTGTTCTCATCATCCGTACTAATGTACATGTTGCGATGCGGTAGTCCGGGGTTAGCAGGTAAAAATAAATTATCATCATTAATTAAAAAATGCTCACCAGTATCTAATGTCACGCCTATGGGATTTCCGTTAACAAATATTTCAGTATCGTCTTGGTTTGCAATAATTAACGGTCTTTCTAAGGCAGGATTCCCGCCTCCTCGGATGAGTAAATATTCGTAACCAGTAAGGCTTTGATCTACAATCTGGTCAATCATATGATCAGACCAATTGTTCGACGCAGGTTGAGTATTAGGTAAATTGCCACGCATGTTTCCCGTATTAACTACCACAGGGTTGCTAGCTGTTAATAACGCGCCAATGAAACCTTCACTATTGGCTATGGTTTCAGTGTATCCCGACACTACCATAGATTCACCTTGGTTAAGAACTTGAGTCCCAGGATTACCATTTTGGAATATTACACCAGCATCAATATCTGAAAATGTGATACTTGTATTATCTTCCGTAGCTAATACAGAAGCAAAAAAGTTCTGAGCCAAATTCTGTGGTATCAAGGCTCCGTCATCTCCAACTGTTGTTCCAACATTTAAGGGTGAGCTACCCAGCCTGAAACTTGTGCCCAAAGCGTCATCGCCCTTCGCTGTTAAATAACCTGCATGATTAACCGTATAGGTTCTTAAACTGGCATAAATAAGCTCCTCGGCATCCAATCTAATTCCTCGTCCAGTTAAAGGTGTACTCAAATCTCCATTGTTAACTACAATAGGGGAGTTTACTCCCAGGTCTATTTCATAAAATGCAGCTTGTCCATTCCAAATCTGTCTGTTGGCAAGAAAAGTTCCATCCGCTCTAGAAATTGTAACGTTCACTGGAGTAGCCGCATCTCCAAGAGGTGTGGATAGATAAATTGTAGCTTCTGTCAAAGGAATTCTTGCGTGTATAGGCGGTATATAATGCGTTGACCCTAACTGTGCAAACACATCTGTTGATGTTATGACAAACAATAAAAAGAATAGTAGGTGTTTTGTTCTCATGATTAAGGGATTTGCAGGATTTACGACACAACTCTAAAAGTAAGGATATATTTTCAGAATTTTAAAGTTTTATTAGACTTTTTGATAGAACTCAAATTTATGGTTTAGTACATTTTTAGTAGGTTGAGACTGTTTTTTATACTTTGGCGAAAGCCTTATATTTACCTAAAAATAAAGTCATGACAAGTCACGTAATCTATACCGGAGATCTCCGTACAGAAAATAAACATATAAAGTCTGGAAATGTTTACATTACAGATGCTCCAACTGATAATAACGGAAAAGGGGAGGCATTCTCTCCTACAGATACTATTGCTACGGGCCTAGCAAACTGTATACTTACAGTTATGGGTATTAAGGCTCGACAAATGGAAACATCAATGAAAGGAGCAGAGGCTCAAGTGACAAAAACGATGGCCTCAGACCCTAGAAGAATTTCTAAAATAGAAATAGCTATCACAATGCCTATGGGTTTTTCTTTAAAAGAGCAGAAAATACTTGAGCATACGGCGCGTACTTGCCCTGTGCATTATAGTTTGCATCCCGATATAGAAAAGCAAGTAACAATTGATTGGAAATAGTTAGTATAGGATGTTGATTAAAATAAAAATCCCGCTCATTGAGCGGGATTTTTTATAAGTGAGGTAATTGTTTAATAAGACGGGGTCTTATTTTACTTTATTTACAATCGCTTCAAAAGCTTCTGGGTGGTTCATTGCAAGGTCTGCAAGTACTTTTCGGTTAAGCTCTATATCGTTAGCTTTAACTTTTCCCATAAACTGTGAATACGACATTCCGTGCATACGAGCACCCGCATTAATACGAGTTATCCATAATGAACGAAAATTTCTTTTCTTCTGACGACGGTCTCTGTATGCATATTGCATCGCTTTCTCGACCGCATTTTTTGCAACAGTCCAAACGTTTTTACGACGTCCGAAATATCCTTTTGCTTGCTTCATTACCTTTTTTCTTCTGGCTCTTGAAGCTACAGCGTTTACTGATCTTGGCATAATTTAATTGTTTTTGTAGTAGGCGGTTTATTTCGCTTTAAACTCTTTATCAGAATTCTTAACTCATAACTCTTTAATGCCTAACTCCAGGGTTTAAAAATTTGTTTTAACCGGTTAAGCTATTACTTAATTCTAAGCATTAGTTTAACGTTGTTCTCATCTGCCTCATGAACTAATCCGTCATGAGTTAACGCAAGCTTACGCTTCTTAGATTTTTTAGTCAAAATGTGACTCTTAAAAGCGTGCTTTCTTTTGATTTTACCAGTTCCCGTAAGCTTGAAACGCTTCTTAGCACTGGATTTTGTTTTCATTTTAGGCATTTGTTCCTAGTTTATAATTATCTCACTTATTATCTTCTAAAACAACTACTGTGTAGTGTTTTTTATTTCTTTTTTGGTGCGATGAACATTGTCATACGCTTTCCTTCTAACCTAGGGAGCTGTTCTACTTTTCCTATTTCTTCTAACTCTTGAGCGAGTCTAAGTAATAAAATTTCCCCTTTGTCTTTATACACTATAGATCTTCCTTTAAAGAAAACATAGGCCTTAAGCTTAGCGCCTTCTTTCAGAAATTTCTCTGCGTGTTTCTTTTTAAACTCATAGTCGTGATCATCTGTATTAGGTCCAAAACGTATTTCTTTAATGACAACCTTGGAGGCCTTAGCCTTCATTGCTTTTTCACGTTTCTTTTGTTCGTATACATATTTCTTGTAGTCAACGATCTTACAAACCGGTGGTTCTGCATTAGGAGAAATTTCTACTAAATCCAATTCTAGTTCTTCTGCAAGGACTAGAGCTTTAGGAGTAGTATAAATCCCTACTTCTACATTGTCACCAACAAGGCGCACCTCTTTGGCACGAATTTTCTGGTTGATTTTGTGTTGATCCTCTTTGATAATTCTTGCAGGACCTCTTGATCTTTTTCTACGTATTGCTATGGCTTTCTTATTTTATTGTTCCTCATTTGAGAAACTAGTTTCTAACTTATTTAAAATGGTCTGATGGTCGCTTGAATTTCGGTGTTTATCGCTTTCGCGAAAGCTTCCAAACTCATACTACCCATATCTTCACCACCGTGTCTTCTAACAGAAATGGTGCCATCCCTTTCTTCTTGCTCGCCTATAATAATCATAAACGGGATTTTTTGCATCTCTGCCTCCCGAATTTTCTTACCCATTGTCTCTCCTCTATAATCTGCGAGGGCGCGAATTTCGTCATTTTCTAACAAATTTAAAACTTTTTGAGCGTAATTCTCATATTTCTCGCTAAGAGTCAATATAATAGCCTGTTGTGGCATTAACCATAATGGGAAATTACCTGCCGTATGTTCCAATAAGATTGCTATAAATCGTTCTAGACTCCCAAACGGAGCACGGTGTATCATTACAGGTCTATGTAGCTCATTATCACTACCTTTGTAGGTTAGGTCAAAACGCTCTGGGAGGTTGTAATCTACTTGTATTGTCCCTAATTGCCAGCTACGACCAAGAGCATCACGCACCATAAAGTCTAATTTTGGGCCATAAAATGCAGCTTCACCGGTTTCTACAACATAATCAAGACCTTTTGCTTCAGCTGCATTCAGAATAGCAGCTTCTGCCTTTTCCCAATTTTCATCTTCTCCTATATACTTTTCTGGCTTTTTTGGATCTCTTAATGATACTTGTGCGGTAAAGTTTTCAAATCCTAATGATCCAAATACATAGAGTACAAGATCAATGACTTTCATAAACTCATCATTGAGCTGGTCTGGTGTGCAAAATAAATGTGCATCATCTTGGGTGAATCCTCTTACACGCGATAAGCCGTGTAGTTCTCCACTTTGCTCATAACGATACACAGTCCCAAATTCTGCATAGCGTTTAGGAAGATCTCTATAGCTCCATTGTTGTGCGTTGAAAATCTCACAATGATGTGGGCAGTTCATAGGCTTGAGTAGGAACTCTTCTCCTTCTGCGGGTGTTGCTATAGGTTGAAAACTGTCTTCACCATACTTGGCATAGTGACCAGATGTTTCATACAACTCTTTTTGCCCAATGTGAGGGGAAATTACCATCTCATAACCAGCCTTTTTCTGAGCGGCTTTTAAGAAATTTTCTAGTCTTTCGCGCAAAGCGGCACCTTTAGGAAGCCATAGGGGAAGTCCTTGTCCAACCCGTTTAGAAAAGGTAAATAATTCTAGTTCTTTACCTAGTTTTCTATGATCTCGTTTTTTTGCTTCTTCTAGAAGTTCTAGATACTCTTTAAGTTCTTTTTGTTTTGGAAACGAAGTGCCATAAACTCGTGTAAGTTGCGGTTTGTTTTCGTCACCTCGCCAGTAAGCCCCAGCAACACTCATTACTTTAACCGCTTTAATGATTCCTGTATTAGGAATATGGCCGCCGCGGCATAAATCAGTAAAGATATCGTGGTCACAAAAAGTAATGGTTCCGTCTTCCAGATTTTCTATGAGTTCTACCTTATACTCATTGCCTTCTGCTTTGTATTTTTCTAAAGCTTCTGCTTTAGAAACATCGCGCATTTTAAATTCATGTTTTCCTCTAGCGATTTCAAGCATTTTGTCTTCAATGCGCTTAAAGTCTTTGTCAGAAATAACGTGATTACCTGTATCTACATCATAGTAAAAGCCATTTTCAATGGCAGGTCCAATAGTAAGTTTTACCCCTGGATACAGTTCTAATAATGCCTGCGCAAGAACGTGAGAAGAAGAGTGTCTAAAGGCTTCTTTACCTTCTTTATCTCTCCAGGTAAATAGTACAATATCACCATCAATGGTAAGTGGAGTGGAGGTTTCAACCGTTTCGTTGTTGAATTTAGCCGAAATTACATTTCGAGCCAAGCCTTCGCTAATACTTAATGCAAGATCCATAGGAGTTGCTCCAGATTCCATCTGACGGACACTACCATCAGGTAGTTTTATATTGATCATAATTGTGAATTTAAGGGGGCAAAGATAGTGTTACTTTGTCCTATTTACAATATGCGAGAACTGTAATTGAATGACTATTTGGATTTAGTTTTTAAAATCCCATACATCTGCGCAAAATCCATAAATAAACCCCTTTTCATTGTTGTACATAAAGAGCTCATCTTTTCCTTTTTCAAAATTTACATGGGAGGCGTATGTTTTTATTCCAGCTTCTTTAAGCTTAAGAAGCAACTCTTTTTTTGCTGCTATTGATTTTCTAGAAATAAGAATGTGTTTTGTTTTATAGTCCAGTAGTTTTTGTAAGGGATTTGTCTTCAGAGCATTTAAAACATTCTCGTGCATGACAAATTCTAAATCTAAGGATTTGGCAGTTTTTAATGCTGGGGTAGAGTGTACCTTCATCATTAGTTGATGCTTGCTGGTAAAAACTTGACTTACAGCCTTGGGGTCGTTTATTTTATCGGTAAGTAATTTGGCATCAGGATGATTCTTGAACCAATCGTGAAGCATTTCTAGCGAGAGGGGAGTGTAGTCTTGTTTGATTTTGTGATTTAAAAATTCCTTAAGAGATACAGGTGTTTCTCCTGTATAGCCTGTAAATCACTTCCAAGAATCCCAGTCGTGCGCACATACTAAATGGCCGTCAGTAGTTGTAATGATGTCTATTTCAAAAATCCGAAACCCATTAGAGTAATTCAAGTTTAAGGCTTCTAGACTATTGGTATAACGTTGCCCATTTATTTCTCCTCCCGCATGTGCAAGATATCTCGTAGTATCAGATTTTAGCGGAATTGAATCAAAATCTTCTGTGGCCTCAAGCTTCTTTTGATTGTAGAAATAGGCAAGTGTAACGACTATAATTACAGGAACTAAAAAGGTAATTATTTTTTTCATTGTCATAAAAATGGTTACCGTTAATGAGTGTTGATGAATTTGATCCTTAGGTAACAGTTTTTTAAAATTAGGTTAAGGAGTGATGAAGATAGTGTTTTATCGATTATTGAGTAGCTTAGAAGCTTCTTTTGAGCTACGTATCAAGAAGGATATGAACTATGTATTTTAGTGGTACATATAATAAGGTAAAGCTTACGCGAAAATATTCATTATTTGAGTCCTTAATTCATTGAAAAATAGGGGTTTGATTGTTATTTTTAATTTATTTAATAATAGTCCTTGCCACTTCATATATCTATGTTATATTTGCACCCCGCAAGGGCAAAAGATGTTCATTTAGATTGTTGTTTAGAGTTGTTTTAAAAAAGATTAAAATATTTTTAATTTTTATTAGGATGATAAAAAATAACAGTTGTATATTTGCACCCGCTTTGAGAGAGATGGTTTATTAGGAGAGAGCGAGGTTCATTAAAAATGGTGTTTTGGTAATTAAAAGAGTAGGTTCGATTCCTACGACACTAACGAGAATTGTTTTGAATTATCTTCGGATAAGAAAGAGCTAAGTTCATTGACATATTGAATTGACAGCGCGTTTTATTGAAGTTATTATTTAGGTAATAACATTTTTAAAACACC
>JALZVV010000123.1 GCA_023299935.1 Dokdonia sp. | reverse complement strand
GACTGGACTACAGTAAAAAGCCTATGGGAAGAAGTTCTGTCCTAAATTTTGTAATATATTTACATTAACTAACTTCTATGGCACTTTTTCCTGACATACATTTTGATATTTCAGAACGAAAGGTTCTACTTAGGCTATTCGATATTCTTTTTGCCTTTGCCTTTTTATATCTCATTGGGTCTTTTTTTGAATTTGATTATTTTAGGATAGATGATGAGAATTGGATTTATACTCTAGTTCTAGGTGCCTATTTGGCTATTTTTGGTACAGTATTCGAATTATATGACTTACAAAAAGCCTCTATATTTCAGACTGTTTTAAAAAATACAATTCTAACGGCGTCCGTAACGACATTAATCTTTCTTCTTACACCATTTTACACTCCTGTTTTACCAGAAAATAGATTGCAGATTATTTATTTTTATGTAGCGATAATTTCTGGAATTTTGTTTTGGAGGAGTTTATATATTGGTCTTATTTCTTCTCCTAGATTTTATAAGAGGGTCTTACTTGTAGGTGAGACTTTGGATATTTCTAAAATTATTCAAAACCTTGAAGCTGCAGATCCTAATTATAAGATAATAGGTTATGTTGCTGAAGAAGATAATATGGCAGTATCTCAAAATACTGATATCGCACGATATTCAGCAAAGGATCTGGTGCGAACGGTTGGTAATATTAACGTATCCGAAATAGTCGTTGCTGGAGATTACGGTAAAGGGGTTTCTCTAGAAGTATATAATCAATTAATTAATCTTCTTGAGTCTGGCTTTCCAATAAGAGAGTACACACAAGTTTATGAAGAGGTGGCTCAACGTATTCCAGTAGAATATGTAGACAAAGATTTTTATACTTATTTCCCGTTTAGCCGTAGTAATCGAAATAAATTCTACCAATTTGCACACCGTCTGTTTGATGTTATATGCTCAATAATAGGATTGACAGTTCTTTTTACAATTCTTCCTTTAATATTTATTTTAAATCTGATGGGCAATAGAGGTCCACTTTTTTATATACAAAGGCGTATTGGTAGAAATGGTCGTGCCTTTAAAATGATAAAACTGCGCACAATGGTTAAAAATGCTGAAAAAGAAGGAGCTGTATTCGCACAAAAAAATGATAATCGTATTACAATTTTCGGGAAGTTTCTTAGAAATACAAGATTGGATGAAGTACCACAATTTATTAATGTATTGCTAGGGCAGATGAGTGTTATAGGACCAAGACCTGAACGCCCAGAGTTTGTTAGAAAATTGTCTAAAGCGATCCCTTTTTATGAAACCAGACATATCGTAAAACCAGGACTTACCGGATGGGCGCAGGTAAAAGGAAATTATGTTAGCACAGAAGAGGATATGCTTGAAAAGTTACAATATGACCTTTATTATATTAAACATAGGAATCTCTTTCTAGATTTAAATATTGTTTTAAAAACAATAAGTACCATTATATTTTACAGAGGTCAATAAACGTTATGAATTATTGATTGTCTTCTTTACCTGTGCAAGTAGATATACATATCTCACTGCTATCCCAATAAGTAATGGCAATAATGCAGGCGGGTAAGCTTGTATGCCAATTATCCAGTGAAAAGCCAATAATACAAGTAGTATTAAAGACAATTTAAGATAAGGATATAGCCATCTTTTATTTGCCTGCTTTCTTAAGGCAAAAGCAGCTATAGCATGAAACGGAAACGCCCATAGCAGGTTGTAATTCCATTTTGTAGTAGAATGTTCTGTAGCAAACCAAAGCAGGGCTAACAAAACTCCAATAGTTCCTGTTATCATTAATAATGTTTTATCTAATAATCTTACACCTCTATCGTTTTTATAATCTTGATACGTAAAATTCAGGATGAATAAAGCTATAAGACTAAAGATAACAAGCGGACTTGAGATAAAATTTTCGGTATAGGAATTAGGTGATTCCGGAGCATATAGAATTTGTGCAGGTGCTGCAATACGTCCATTTGCTCCTTCTGCTATTTGCAGTGCTTCGGCGGTGTATTCTGGTAAGAAAAGATATTCCTTATAAGAGACTGGTCTATCTGTTACAGAGCCTATGGCGATATCCATACCAAAACTCCCCCAAGTATTCCAAGGGACGTTTTTTTGAATAAGATCTCTATGACTTAAGCCCTCGCTTACAGGTTTAAAATCAATAAAGATATCATTAGAATAAATACTATTTATTGCATTTGCTGGCCTAGTGGCACAATTGTCATAAAGAAAATCATAGAGATATCTACTATTCTCTTCTTGAGCATTGTCCAATAGAAAATCAAAAAGCGCTTGCCTTTCGTCAGCTGTCTGTATCAATTTTTGAGAGGAGATAATGCGTTGCTGAGCGATATAATCTGCTAGAAATTTATCAAAAGGCTTAATACCTAAACGATACAATAGTTTCCCTCTGGCAAATTTGGTATAAAAATTAGGGGTGTCAAAATCAAAAAGACCATAATTAAACACATAGTCAATACCTCGATTTGCATCTCTTACTCGAACTGCCGTATGTCCAAAGGAGTCATAAAGTTCGGGTCCTTGTCCTATGGTTAGAACACTAATTTCAGCATTAGGAGATAGTTTTGGAATCCTATTTTGGGCTTGTGCAAATAAGCTTGCTAAAAATAAAATAAGAAAGCTAAGTGTTTTCATAACTGAATTTGATGGTTTAAAGATAGGGGAGGAGTGTATAAATACCAACAAGACTAACATAACTTTATGGAAAGGATATCCATGAAAGAAGCCCTTCTAACAAAATTGTTAGAAGGGCTTATTATTTTATTCCTCTAGAGTATTATGCTAGTACTGCTTGTACTTTATCTGCAGCCTCTTGAAACTCGATAGCACTTTGTACATCAAGACCACTGTTGTCTATCAGTTCTTTTGCGATGTCTGCATTAGTACCTTGTAATCTTACAATAATAGGAACTTCTATGGTTCCCATATTTTTGTAGGCATCTACAATTCCTTGTGCTACACGGTCACAACGTACAATCCCTCCAAAAATATTTACTAGAATAGCTTTTACATTAGGATCTTTAAGGATAAGTTTGAAAGCGGCTTCTACACGCTCTGCATCTGCAGTTCCTCCTACATCAAGGAAATTTGCAGGCTCACCACCCGCTTGCTTAATTAAATCCATAGTCGCCATTGCAAGACCTGCGCCGTTAACCATACATCCTACATTTCCGTCTAGGTCAACATAGTTAAGTCCTTTCTCATCTGCTTCAACCTCTACCGGGTTTTCTTCACGCTTGTCGCGCATAGCAGCGTAGTCTTTATGACGAAAAAGAGCATTGTCATCTAACGATACCTTGGCATCTACTGCCATAATCTTACTATCACTCGTTTTAAGTACTGGATTAATTTCAAATAATGAGCTATCTGATTTTGTATAGGCTTCATAAAGCGCATATACAAACTTGGTCATTTCTTTAAATGCCATTCCACTTAAACCTAAGTTAAAAGCTATACGACGCGCTTGGAATCCTAAAAGTCCTGTAGCTGGGTCAATCTCTTCGTGAAAGATAAGATGCGGAGTTTCTTCTGCGACCGTTTCTATATCCATGCCTCCTTCTGTAGAGTACATAATCATATTCTTTCCTGTAGCTCTATTTAGAAGTACAGACATATAATATTCTTCTGGCTCACTATCTCCCGGATAATACACATCTTCTGCTACGAGTATTTGGTGTACTTTCTTCCCTTCTGCACTTGTTTGCGG
>JALZVV010000122.1 GCA_023299935.1 Dokdonia sp. | reverse complement strand
GCAAATAATAAGAATGTAGTTTTTCATAACACTCAAATTTAATACAAATTCACATTAATCATTGTTAAATCTTTTTTCAAAGGATCTTCTCAATATTTGGGGCGTTACTCTTCGCGCAATTATAACACCCTCATTATCAATTAATATATTATCAGGAATAGCGTTCACCCCATATCGTAATGCGCCTTCATTCTCGCTACCTTTTAAATCACTAACATTAGGCCAAGTTAATTCATCCTTTGTTATAGCATTAATCCATTGTTGCTTGTCTATATCAAGAGAAACCCCAATAATTTCAAATCCTAAATCATTATAATCGGTATACACCTTTACCAATTCTGGATTCGTTTCTCGACAAGGCCCACACCAAGATGCCCAAAATTCAATGAGCGTATATGTTTTCATCACATTAGACACTTTTATTAACTCACCATTTGTATCTTCTTGTTCGAAATCAATATAGTGTTCTCCTATTTGCGGATTCCCATAAAGTTCAATAAACTTCGAGATTGATTCACCCTTTTGAGACAGTTTATTTTCTTCACCGATTAACCCAAAAAGCTTGGTAGTTATCTCTTTGCCCCAAGTTGTTTTAAATATATTTAGGATGTGTATGCTAACCAAGGAATTGGGGTTTTCTTCAACAAATTTTTGATTTATTGATGCAGATTCCACAAATGTTTTATTCAGTTCTGATAGTGTATAGGAATAGTTTTCATTTGCTTCATCCATATTCATTGCCAGTAGATTTAGACTATCCCTTCTTATTTCTACCGATTCTAGTGTTGTGTTTAACTTATCGGCATCCTTCTGAACTAAGGAACCTTTTACAAGACCATTTTTAAAATTGCCTTTTGTACCAAAAAACTCCATTTCGCTGTTTTCCAACCACAAAAATTTAAATTCATTAGTATTTTTAATCATCAAAACAGCGTTGGTTGGTTGTTCTACCTTACCCTTAAATTCAAATTTTTGATTCACTACTTTGGAAGAGTCTACAATCTTATTATTTATATTAAGGTAAATAACAGCTTCATCCGCTACATTTTCGGCAACACCCTTTAAAACAAAACCATTAGGTTTGCTTTCAGTTTTACAAGAACCTATTAGTAAAATGATCAGTAAAAAAAGAAATGTGTTCTTCATAATAATAAACATTAATTAAAAAGCAAGCGTAATGGGTAGGTCAAAATAACAATTACAAAATCCAATAAAAATCCGATAATTGGCAATAGCAAAAACACCCACCATTTGTATTTGAATTTAGTAGAAACATTTTGTGTGAGACTTTTCCAAGCCATTAGTATTTTATCTTTATAATAATACAGTATTAACAAATCTGCGAGAATCATTCCTCCAATACGTATGGGTAAAGCTGCGCCCTGCGCTACCGCCGTAAAGGAAATATCGATAATTAATATCTGTACAAGAATTGACAACACTAATAATGCGCCTAGTAAAACGGTACGATTAAAGATCAATAAAAACCCTCCTGTAATCTCTAATAATCCTGATGCAATATTAAAAAAAACACTTCTTTGGAATAAATGCCACGCCACATAAAAACTATTTACATCCTTTAAAGGTTGTGCTATAATAGAAGGGTCATGAACTCCAAATTGACTTAAAGTTAATTTTGTCCATCCATAACTAATCATATAGAAAACCAAATACCACCGTAGGGCTAAAACACCAAAATCTAATATTTTTTCTTTGTTCATTTAGTTATCACAATAATCCTAATCATTTCAAATCAAATAAACTATCTACTGCAGGATAGCGCTCTACGGTAAAACCTTCGGCATGTTCGACACCTATTAGTCTTCCTAAATCTTGTGCTCTATAGGTAATGCTTTCTTTAAAACTTTGGGTAGATATGGGTGTAGTCCCTTCTTTAGAATCTGGATCATAAAATTGGGTAGCATAGGCAAACACAGCATCATTTTTCTTTTCAATAAAGCCAGTCACATCTACTACTATATCTGGAACAATATTTTTCCATTGGATATAATGGTAAACAAATTTAGGACGCCACGCTTCTTGTGAACTGCCCTCATAAGTGGTTTCAATTTTCTTTAATCCACTTAAAAAGCAGGCATCACTCGCTAGCTTACTGCCTTTACCGTGATCTATATGACGGTCATCTATCGCATTGCACAGCACTATTTCTGGTTGGCAATAACGAATGATTTCTATTATTTTTAATTGGCTCTCTCTATCATTTACAAAGAACCCATCTGCTAAGGCAATGTTCTTTCTAAAACTAGCACCCAGTATTTTTGCTGCTGTTGCAGCCTCTTGATCTCTAATTTCGGCAGAACCACGTGTTCCTAATTCGCCTCTTGTCAAGTCTAACAATCCTATGGTTTTCCCACGGGCTACTTCTTTAGCCAGAGTAGCTCCACTACCTAATTCTATATCATCGGGATGCGCTCCTATAGCGAGAATATCTACTTTCATATGTTGAGTAATATAAGACTATTGTCTTTTTGTTTGTGTTAACGCCTGCATAATATCTTCCTTTATATCCTCACAATCTTCAATCCCTACAGAGAATCGCATCAAGCCGTCTGTAATGCCTTGATGTGCACGTTCTTCTGGCGATAATAAGGCGTGAGAGGTTTGCGTAGGCGATAATATGGTACTCTCCACCCCTGCTAAACTCATAGAAGGTTTTATTAATTGTAAAGCCCTCATAAACTGTTCTGCATCTATACTAGGAATCAGCTCAAAGGAAATCATCCCGCCAAAACCATTCATTTGCTTTTTAGCAAGTGCGTGGTCTGGATGTGACGGCAATCCTGGATAATACACACTAGCTATTTCTGGAAGTCTATCTAACCAAGAAGCAAGTTCATTTGCATTTTCATTATGCGCTCGCACACGTATTGCCATAGTCTTCATACTGCGCTCCAGCATCCACACCGTCATATCACTTAGACTGCCACCCAGATTCTTCCCTAGATTCCAAATCCTATCAATATGTTCCTGACTAGCAGCAACCGCTCCCGCACAAATATCACTGTGACCACCCATATATTTTGTAGCGCTATGGATAATGATATCAATCCCAAACTCCAGCGGATTCTGATTTATGGGTGAAGCAAAGGTGTTATCAATCATTGTAATAATCCCATGTTTTCTGGCTAAAGTCGCCACCATCTGCATATCTGTAATAGTCATTAAAGGATTAGAAGGAGTTTCTATGTAAATGACTTTAGTTTGCGGTGTTATCGCTTTCGCAAAACTTGTTTCAACACTTCGAGAAGCGCCCTCCCCCAATCCATCTGTAAATGTATACTGGATGCCGTACTTCTCAAACTCTTCTACTACAAGATTATAGGTGCCTCCATACAAAGATTTTTGCAATACAATATGGTCACCGTGATTTAAAAAAGCCAGTAAAGTGGTGCTTACCGCTGCCATCCCACTTCCAAAAATCATAGCACTTTCTGTACCTTCTAGCGCAGCAATTTTTTTAGATAAGGCCTCTTGATTGGGTGTATTAAAATAACGAGGATACCGTTTAACATCTACATCCATAAAAGCATAAGAAGAAGACAGATAAATTGGGGAAACGGCTCCCTTAAACTGCTCATCTTTTAACTCTCCTACGTGCGTACATATCGTATTCAATCCTTTCTTAATTGTGCTCATCTTTTTCCTTTGAACTTTAAAAATACAAAAATCTGTAGGGCTACTACCATAAAGTTTCTATCTTTAATGTACATGAAGCTATTGACTAATATTCACCAACTTCTGGTAACGGGAGACTTTAAAAAACCTTTGGCTGGAAAGGCTATGGGAGCTATGCCTTTTATTGAAAATGCCTATCTCCTTATTGATGAGAAGGTTATTTACGACTATGGTAAGATGGAGGATTTACAGCCTCAAGCTGTAGATGAGGTTATAGACCTTACTGGACGCGTAGTTTTACCCATGTGGTGTGACTCGCATACGCATCTTGTATATGCTGCTGGACGCGAAAACGAATTTGTAGACCGTATTAATGGACTGAGCTACGAAGAAATTGCCAATCGTGGTGGTGGGATATTAAATTCAGTAAAGAAGTTAAGGAACCTGTCTACAGAGGCTTTGTATAAAGATGCTCGTGAGCGTTTACACGAGCTCATCACGATTGGAACTGGTGCCATTGAAATTAAAAGTGGCTATGGCTTAAGTGTGACCGATGAGCGCAAAATGCTGGAAGTGATTCAATTGCTCAAAAAGGAATTTGATATTCCCATTAAAGCGACCTTGCTTGCTGCCCACGCCATACCCGAAGAGTATAAAACCGATAGAGATGGTTATATAAAGTTGATTGTGGAGGAGATGATTCCTGCTTTCGCGAAAGCAAACCTGTGCGACTTTATCGATATCTTTTGCGAAAAAGGATATTTTACCGTTGCAGAAATGGAAACTATTTTACAAGCTGGCGCCAATCACGGCTTGCGACCCAAAGTACACCTCAACCAGTTTAATGCCATAGGCGGCATTGCAAGTGCTGTAAGACACAAAGCATTATCTGTAGACCATCTGGAAGAACTTGCAGATGAAGATATTGCAGCATTACAAAACAGTGATACCATTGCCACAGCATTACCAGGCTGTTCTTATTTTATTAATATCCCTTACACTCCTGCCCGAAGATTAATAAATGCAAATATACCTGTCGCTATTGCTACAGATTATAATCCAGGCTCATCACCAAGCGGGAATATGAATTTTACAGTATCCCAGGCGTGTATCAATCTAAAAATGACTCCAGAAGAGGCTATTGTAGCAGCAACCATTAATGGTGCTTTTGCCATGGGAGTTGCAGATAGTGTGGGTAGTATAAGTAAAGGAAAAAAAGCTAATTTAATTATTACAAAAGCGATTTCTTCGTATAATGCCTTGCCATATCAATTTGGCATGCATCAAATAGATAGTATTCTTTTAAATGGAGATAAACTCTTATGATACCTAATTTTAACTTAACGGAAAACGGGATCCTTTCCAGTCATTTTCTTTTAAATGGAGTGACTACTTTTCACGATGCGGTTAAGTATATTAGAGCATTAGATTATGGTCGTAGTAAATTGCCCTATCCACATAGTATTTTAGAGGATAAAAAAGGAACCTGCTCTACTAAGCACGCCTGCATCAAGGAACTAGCAGAAGAGAATAACATTAGAAGTATTAAGCTACAAATGTGTATTTACCCAATGTCTGAAGAAAATACACCCGGAGTAGGTGTTGTTTTAGATCGTTATAAATTAGATTATATCCTAGAGTCTCACGTATACATTTCTTATGATGATGAGCGCTTTGATTTCACCTTCCCCCATAATACTGATATGAAATGGGAAAATGATATATTAATTGAAAACGAAATTGATGTTGATCAAATCACAGACTATAAAGTGGACTACCATAAAAACATTCTAAAAGATTGGATACAAAGAAATGAGCTAAATTATAGTGTAAAAGAAATGTGGCAAATTCGTGAATCTTGTATTCACGCTCTCCAAACCTTTGATTAAATGATACAATTGCACATACAAAAAAGAGAAGAGCTAAATACTTTAATTTCGTTTCGATCGGGGGAGAAAAAGCTAGGAGAAAGCCTCGATTTATGCGATAGTCTTGATCAGATTAAAGAAAGTTCGGCTAAGTTCGTAGTCTTTGGGATCGCCGAAGATATTGGTGTACAAGCAAACTATGGGAATAAAGGTGCAAAAGAGGCTTGGAATGCTTTCTTAAAGGCATTTGTAAATGTGCAAGACAACCGTTTTAATAATGGTTCATCCATTATTGTATTAGGAGCCATTACCATTACTCCAAATTTTGCCATTTCCAAAAACACGCCCAAAGGAGAACTAGGAGCCCTTATAAATCGCATCGATAAAAAAGTGGCCTTAGTCGTGGAGACTATTGTCGCAAGTGGTAAAATCCCAATCATTATAGGCGGTGGCCATAATAATGCACTGGGTAACTTGCAAGGCACTTATCAAGCATTACAAAGGTCAGTTAATGCGATTAACATAGATGCCCATACCGATTTAAGAACCCAAGATTATAGACATAGTGGTAATGGTTTTAGCTATGCAATGCAACAAGAAAATACGCCATACCTGAACAAGTATGCCATCTTTGGATTACATAAAAATTATACACCACAGTATATTTTTGAAGCTATGGATGCTCAAGCAAATAGCATACAGTATCGTATGTTTGAAGACCTCTTGGGTACAAAAAATCGTGTATCAGACTATCAATCGCTATTGGACTTTGTGAGTGGTGATGCCTTTGGTTTAGAACTGGATTGTGATGCTATAGAGGATTTTCCTAGTAGTGCACAAACACCTTCAGGCTTTGCCTTTAATGAAGTCCGTCAATTTGTAATGCACACAGCTGCTTGTAAAAACTGCACTTATTTTCATATTTGTGAAGCTGCGCCCTCTAAAAAGAATCAATCCCAAGTGGGCAAGGCTTTAAGTTATTTAGTAACTGATTTTATTCGCTCTTGGAATGACCATCATACCCTATCATAAAAAGTATGCCTCTGCCTTTAAGGAGCTAAACATAGAATGGCTAGAAACCTATTTCTATGTAGAACCCTATGACTTAGAGGTTCTCAGTAATCCTGAAACTTATATTATAGATAAAGGAGGGCATATTTTCTTTAGTATTGAAAATAATCAAGTGACTGGAACTGTTGCTTTAATGCCTATGTTTCCGGGCATACTAGAATTGACTAAAATGGCAGTGAATAAGAAAACTCGCGGACAAGGTGTAGGACAACAACTAATGAAACATTGTATCTCTTTTGCTCAAGAGCAACAATTAGAAAAGCTGATCCTCTATTCCAATACGCTCCTAGACAATGCTATTTACATCTATAAGAAATGGGGATTTGTAGAAATTGCTCTGGAGGCAGATTCTAATTATGAACGGGCAAATATTAAAATGGAATTAGTATTTCGTTCATAAAAAAGGTCCGTAAAAATTTCTTCCTACGGACCTCTCGCAATTGATGGTTTTCTTTTATTTCATTGTAAATGAGGTTTGCGACAGTAATTTAGGTCCATCGTAAACATTTACTTTATACACTCCTGCTTCAAACTTATCTCCCGATGGCGGAATATTTTCGCATATATCTAAAGCCGTTGTCTCATAGTAAAATTTAGAGATTTTACTAAAAGTAAGCTCTTCTCCATTCTCAAAAGTTACTTTCTTATTTTCTCCCAAGACCTCATTAGACGGCGCAATGACTTGTACAAACAATTCTCTATCACCCACCTCTGCTAATCTATTTTGAGGTACCGTATAACACGCTCTTACCTTATCTACTCGTCTTGCTCTTGCGTTTTCTACTAATTTACCAGAAGAACGTTCAATAACTCCAACCGCCCTGAGTTTATTGGCCACAAGTGCCGCTCCTAACTCTACACGCTCTGCGAGTTTGTCGTTCTCCATAGTAAGAGAGTCTCCCATACCGCGTTGCACTTCTAGTTCATAACTGGTACTATCTACACGCATTGCAAGAAAGTTATTACTCACACGCAGCGAGTCGTTTTGAGCAAATAGGAAATCTCTTTCTTTACGAAGTTTAAAGACTTCTGTTCTAAATTTCCCTAAGCTAGCAATAGTAGCTTCTTTTGATCCTATATCGTCTATTAACGATTGAATTTTCTCACGGGCTTCATTAAGCTCTGTATCCTTCAAGTTATTTTCATCAATAACGACATCGTACTTATTTACCATTTCTTTAAGGTCTGAAAGCACGACATTCTTTTCTTTAGTAAGTTGAGCCTTTGTTTCCTTTTCTTGATTATACAATTTGTAGGCAAATGCACCAGCAATAACAAGCAATACTGCCATTATTCCCGTGATGATTTTTATTCCATTATTACTCTTTTGATCTTCCATAATTTAGATTTGTTTTACTACTTATACGCCGCGAGTACTGCTTTGGATTATCTCGCTTTCGCGAAAGCATAAACATTTAATTTACATTTAACAGTTTGTGCAAAAATAGTGTTAAACCCACTACTTTTTATACTTTTCAAACCAGGCCAGCGTGTGGAGCACTTTTGCAATAAGATTACTAGGTTTACTTGCAATACCATGCGACGCTCCAGGAATCTCTACTAACATCGTTTCTTGCTTTCTAATTTTTAGGGCGTGATACAATTGCTTTGCTTCACTAGGCGGTGTGCGTAGGTCGTTCATACCTACCATCACCATTGTAGGTGTCTCTATATTACCCACTAAGGAGATGGGCGAAAACTTCCAATAGCCTTCAAAATTTTCCCACGGCTGGCCAGGAATTCTTGAGTTTGCATAGCCATAATAATTATCTGCTACAAGGGTTTTTGAGAGCCAATTCATTACTGGCTTAGCCACCACTGCAGCTTCAAAACGATTGTTCTTTCCTATCATCCAAGCTGTCATAATCCCTCCTGCACTGCCGCCAGTAACATAGAGTTGGTCTTCTGCAGTGAGCCCTTTTACAAGGCAGGCATCTACACCATCCATAACATCATTATAATCTTCTCCAGGATAATTATTATACAGTAAATTCCCGAATTCCTCTCCATAACTCGTACTACCCCTTGGATTAGGATAAAAAACAATATATCCCGCTGCAGCATACAGCTGAATCTCTGCACTAAAACGGTCACCATAATTTAATATGGGACCGCCGTGATTTTCTACAAGTAATGGATATTGTTTTCCTTTTTGATAGTTGGGTGGATAGACTACCCAGCCTTGAATATCACGACCATCTACAGTAGATTTGTACCAGAGCTCTTCTACTTCACCCATTGTTCTATTATCTAATAAGTCTCCGTTAAGATTAGTAATCACCTGTTCAAATCCTTTTTCATAGGGACTCGATTTACCGTGAATTGCCAACTCGGCTGGACGTGTTGGTTCTGAATGTGTAAATGCAATGGTTCCATTTGTAGATACAGTATAACTACCACTTGCATAAGGACGTCCTAAAGTCGTGCCTCCTAGATTGTCTTCGATGTTTGTGACCTCTCCAGAGAGCGTCGTGCTCGCTAGCTTTGTATTACCCTTATCATCATACATAAAGTATAAGGACTTGCCGTCTTGTGCCCATTGAATATTAGAAATACTTCTGTCGAGACCCGTAGAGATTTCTGTTTTATTAGTACCATCTGCAAGCATCGTATACAGACGAGTTACCTGATAGGTTTGAACCTTATCATCAAATCCTAAATAAGCTAACTTCGTCCCGTCTGGAGATACTTGAACATTTCTATCTGGCCCATTTCTATCTGTTAGGGTTGTGATTGCTCCAGTTTGGGTGTGCACTTTGTATATTTCGCTATTGCGAAAATCATATTCCCAATCTTCATTGAGGTTGCCAGAAAAATAGATATGATTCCCATCTGGTGACCATTGCAGCGCTCCTCCGTGATTTAATTCACCTTTAGTAAGTTGGCGTATTGTTCCACCCGTGGCAGCAGTAATATAGATATGTCTAAATCCTGGTTTGATATAGCCACGCCCATCTGCCTCATGCTTAAAACGATCTGTAATTCGGGCTTCTTTTGCCCACTCTGCTCCTTTTGGCTTAGCAGGCATCTGTCCTAAAGTAGGTTGATCCTTGTCTACCATAGCCGTAAATGCAATCCACTTCCCATCAGGAGACCAAGAGATATTACTCGGACTTTTTTTAAGGCTACTAATGACGGTACTTTTACCTTTTTTAGTATCATAGACAAAAATCTGATTGGTTGATTTTACTTTTTTCTTTGCCTTAGTTTTAGAAACATAGGCAATTTTATCGCCTTGTGGTGACCATCTGCCCTGAGATTCACTCTCTTTGCCCTTAGTGAGTTTATGATGATTTTGAGGATTGTTTACATCAATCATCCATAGATTTCCGGTGCTTCTGTCTTTTAAGATATCAAATCCCGTTCTTCTATAGATTACTTGAGTACCATCTGGTGCTATCTGTGGATCTCCTGCATATTCTAAATCAAAGACATCCAGGGCTTGAAAAGGCTGTTGAGCCAGACTAGTTACTCCACAAAGAAGGAGTGCAATAATAAAAAATGAGCGCATATGTAAAACGATTTTAAGTGACTCTAAGGTATGGATTATTGGGCGCACTAGAAAGCGAAGTATACACTGAAAAACTTAATGAAATAATGATTAATTTTAAGGATGCTTGAGACCACAAGATCGACTTCTTCTAATCCCGATTTCCTGAGACTGGTTAGAGAACTGGATGCATACCTATCTGTTATTGATGGCAAAGAACATGCTTTCTATAATCAGTTTAATGCATCCTCACTTATTAAAAACTGTATAGTCGTATATCACAATGAGGCGGCTGTAGGTTGTGGTGGGTTTAAGCAGTTTAATCATACTGACTTTGAAATTAAAAGAATGTTTGTCCCTAATTCTCATCGAGGAAAAGGTATTGCAACCTTAGTCTTAAAAGAATTAGAAAAATGGGCAAAAGAACTCGGTGCTGTAAATTGCTATCTAGAAACTGGAAAACGAATGCCAGATGCTCAGGCGCTATATGTAAAAAATGGATATTTACCCATTCCTAATTATGGCCCCTATGTGGATGTGGAGAATAGCGTGTGTTTTAAAAAGCATTTATAATTAAATATATAAAGATTCTGTAATGAATTGTTATCATTGCACACTAAGTAACTTATAATCATCTCAATTTTAGAACAAACTAACCAAAGACCATCTATGAGAAATATACTACTACTTGCCGCTGCCCTATTCGTAATGATTAGCTGTAAAAATGATACAACAACCCCAACAAAAGAAACGGCTATAACAAAAGAAAAGCCTATGACTTTTGACAACAAAGGTCAGGAACTCGTGTATAAATTGATTGAAAAAGTAGGGAGTTACGATCAATTTAAAGCAAAGAAAGATGTTGTGTATACCTATACCTATAGAACACCGGATACTAAGGCCGACATATCTACTGAGAAATATATTTTTGAAGGAGAGCTTTCTTATGGTAATTACAAACAGCACGAAAGAACGCTACCGGAATTAGAGGGAGCTATGGAACAAGGGTATGATGGACAAGAGTATTGGATGAAAATTGATGGAAAGCTTGTTACCGATGAAGCGGCAATTCAAAGAGTTGCCTTTAATAGGCCTACCAATTATTATTGGTTTGCAATGTTTCAAAAATTATCTGACCCGGGAGTACAATATGAGTATTTAGGAAAAAAGGAAATCGATAGTAAGACCTATGATATCGTCAAAGTATCTTTTGACACTCCAGAAGATGTGCCTTCTGATATATATCAATTATACATCAATCAAGAAACAGCTTTAGTTGACCAATTTTTGTTTACCGTGGCAGATTTTGGATTAATGGAAAAGCCCTTAATTATGCAGGTAGAATATGAACAAGTTGGTGAATTTTTAATCCCAACAAAACGTAAATACAAAGGTTCTACTTGGGATGCAGAAATCTTAGACACGCCTTGGATTGATGTCACTTGGACAAACATTAAGTTTGATAACGATTTACAAAGAGAATTGTTTCAAAAATAAGAGCAACTGAAATTGGGAGTATCTAGATCTTGAGAGGTGCATTGCAATTGCAGCTCTCTAAAACGTATACGCTACCCCTACGCCACCTCCGCCTAGCGACAAGCTTACCCTAGATCCTAGAGTATCTTTTTGATTATACTTCTGATCATACTTGCTATCGAGGTAAATATCAATAGCTTCAACCATAAAATAGCTCAATGCCCAGCTCAAAACCACATCACTCGTCCAATGAGCATCTTCATAAATTCGGGTAAGTCCGGGAATAACACCTAAAGTATAAATCCCAGCTTTTACCCAGGTATTTTCAAACTGCTTAGCGAGACTATGGGCTGCAGTAAATGTTAATACCGCATGTCCTGAGGGAAAGGATCGAAATCCAGAACTCCCGCCAAATGGTCTAAAATGATTACTGTCTAATCCTGTTTCAGGTCTTGCACGACCTGTTAACGACTTGGTTACTTGTTGTAAAAATCCTGTCGCAGTAGCAGATGAAATAAGTAATACACCGGTTCTTCTTAGTTTTTCATTACGTGTAAACAAACCTGTGAGGTATAATGCCCCTTGGGCAGAATATGCCACTTGAGGTGTTCCAGCGTTGTAGCCGTAATCTAGTATAATCTGTGGCACATCATCTACGTGTCCTTGAAAACCTGATCGAATTTCATCATCTAATAAAAACAAACCTCCCGTACCTGCAGCCACAAAACCCAGATTTTTAAAATCATTACCACCCCACTGCAAAGGTCTTGTATAAGCGTGCCCAACTCCGCCAAAAACTACTCCCATATCATAAGTGAAATCCTGCCATAGATTAGGATTATCAATATTTCTATTGGATTGCCCAAAGGAACTCATTCCTGATAGAAGTACTATACTTAAAAGTATTTGTTTAATAAGCTGAGTCATAATAGAAAATTGATTTACAAACTTACACCAAATCCGAAACTAAAACGCAATCCTTCGGTTGAATTAAATAAGCCAAATTGCCCTGATATCATATCTACCGCATTCACCCAGAAACCACCACCTACAGAAGTATGCCACTCATCACTATCTTCGCCATCAAACCAAACTCTTCCTACATCTCCTCCTCCGTATAATCCCAGTTGTATAGGCAATAAGCCCGTTTTAATCTGATTAAAGCTATATCTCAAATCTGCACTACCAGCTAAGGCACTTTCTCCAGTAAATCGCTGATTTCTAAAACCTCTCAAACCATTTATTGCACCTAAAGTTGCGCCTTGATAGAATTCAAAATCATCACCTATATTAAACTGGCCTTGCGCCTGTGTTTTGAGTACCCATTTTTTGTTTCGCGTAAGCGCATTATAAAAAGAAAGGCTTGGTTTTATGTATCCAAAAATTCTGTCTGTATCCTCTACATTGATCTTTGATCCTAAGGCAAGATCAAAAAGCATTCCTCTGCTTGGATTGGCATCATTATTAGTATTATGATAGCTATAAGAACCTTCAATCCCAATAAAATTTTTACGATCAAAAAAATCAGAATCCGTAGTACTAAACTCTTGAGTAATAAAACGACCTAAACTTGGTTCTATCTCTATACTTTGAAAATTTGCCATTAAGCTTAGCCTACTGCCATAATCGTTATCCTTTACAATACCCAACTGCAGCTTCCCTTGACTTGTACGTACCCTATTGAAGTCTAATTCAAGAAGCTCTGTGTCATCATTATTAACGGTTTCATTTCCAAAACCAAAAAAATTAAGTGCAAAGGCATCTGTTGTAATGCGGCCTCCAAGTAACAGATTCCACTTTCCAATTGCATGCGCAAACTCTCCATTATAATTAACATCAAGTCCCCCAGT
>JALZVV010000121.1 GCA_023299935.1 Dokdonia sp. | reverse complement strand
CCTCTTCCATATATATTGTCTTCGGCATTATTACCCCACGCAGGACGTAATCTGTCAAAAGCAAAGGTTCCATTTTGTTTTATAGTAAGAATTCGTATAATTTGCGATTCTTGCGTCCCATTGCCAGTATTGACATTAGTAGATGATTTCCAGATAAAGGTTCCAGTAAAGTCTTCCTCTTGAGCATTATTATAAACACTACATAATATGAGCAATAATGTGAAAGCTTTAGCCATGGTGATTGGTTTATGGAAGAAGACGCAATCATTATGCCACCTTAGAAGCAGCATAAAGAAATACCGCGAGAGCTTAAACGTCTGTTTAATTCAGCATTTATTTTTAGTATGGCTCCTATTTCTTCTCCTCTCGTAAAATTTTTTCCATTTTACGTCCTTTGGCTAATTCATCGATAAGCTTTTCCATTTGCCGGCATTGTTTGTAGACTTCAAATTCATCGGCTATTTCTTCTATGCGATAACCGCATACAACGCCTTTAATCATATGGGCATTAGGATGGATTGTAGCTTTTTTAAAAAAGGTTTCAAAGTTTACTTTCTCTGCAATAAGGGTTTGTAGGGTATCTTCATTAAAACCAGTGAACCACTCTAATACCTGATGAAACTCTTCTCTGGTTCTACCATGTTTTTCTAATCTATTCCAATACAATGGATAAATAGAAGCAAATATCATACTGCCTACTTTTTCATTTTTTTGGGCGGTAACCTGCATTTTTGCCATTTTAGTTGGGTGTTTGAACAACTAATGTAGCAAATACAAACCGAATAGAAAATCTACCAAGATTATCGCAAGTAGGCGAGTACTCGCAATACTTTATACATTGCTTAGTTTAAGGTTTTTTATTCGGTTACTGAACCCCAATTTTCGCCTGTTTTTATCCTGTAGATTTGCATATCAGAAACTCCAAAACGCTTCGCAATCATATTCTGCCTATTTTTTTTGTTCTTTAATTGGCGTTTGATAATTTTTACTTTTCCGGCATTTAATTTACCAATATTTTGACCCCTTTTTTTAACAACTTCCTCCCAGTCGGGATGACTAAATTGATGGAGTTCCTTTTCTCTTTTGGTTGCCCACTTTAAATTTTCTAATCGATTGTCTGTTTTTTCATAATTAAGATGAATCACACAGACTCCATTATTTTTTTCCAGAAAATGCTCGGCAACAAGTTTATGGACATATCTGCTCGTCTGTTTCCCGTTCTTTTTCTGTTTGACGGGTAAATTTTGATATCCATTAATAAAGTATTCTTTTACGAGAAATTCCTTGTCGGTTTTACAGTTTATTATTCTGCCATAATTTGATATTTTAAATTTCTCTTTTTCTGAAATTTTATCATCAAATTCAATCTCTTTCCATTCTTCATTTCGATATTTTTGTATCATATTTAATGTTTCTTTTATTGTTTAGGGGATTAGTGTTTAGACGTATTTCACTCTAGCGAAAAGCAAGTGAGTGACGCTGTCATCACATCATGTTACCAGCGGTCATTTATTTGTAGTTGTTCTTTTTAATCGCATATATGTTGTAATTTCTTCTAAAGTACCTACCCAAATTTTGTCGCGATTGTCATCCAAAAATTGCAACATTTTGTCGTGGTCCTCTTTAGAAACAGTCAAGTGTTCGGCGCCTATACCATGAAAGGTTAAGGTACTAAAAGTTTTATGTTCAATAATGTTCTGGACATAGGATATGAGTTCATCAGCTTCATGATTATTTGGGGACCACGATGGTATATTATATAAATCTATATCTGAAACTTTGACCAGTTTACTTTGTTCCCCTGAACTAGACCTTGCAGATGTAAATTGAGATGAAACATATCCTAGATAACTTTCTCCTCCTGCATAGTGGTGGGAACAAGGATACGCAAAAGTACGTGAATCTTGTCCGTCCATTTCAGTAAGTAGGGTATTAGCTAAGTTGATTTCCTGAGCTATTTGTTGGGAAGTGTATGTATCGAGATCATATTCGTCCTTTACCCATTCCATGCCCTCCTTTGATTTCTGACATGGGTGATATACCGTATGATTTCCTAATTCGTGACCATCAATTGGCAGTTTTTTCCATTTCTCTTTTTCATCAATAAGTGAGGGTGAAGATATAGTTGGGTAAAATGTGGCTTTAAATCCGTATTGGTTTAACGCAGGTGCAGCTGTATTAACGTGACTTGATAGACCATCGTCATAGGTTAAGGCAATAGCGGCTTTAGTTCCATTAGGCCAGTTAAACGCTTTCTCTTTTGGAGCGCAGGAAGATGCCACAATAAATAGTATCAGATGGGGTATTAAAAATTTCAAATTAATCATTGTTTAACTGTTATCAGTTATCAATATTTGCTTGTAACGGTCTCGAATAAGAATAGTTGCGGGTTTAAGCACTTAACTTTGCACGAGCAAACTGAATAGAAAATGCGTGAGGACTTTCGTAAGTAGGCTAGAACTAGCAATGAATTATATACGGTGTTGGCAATAGTATTTTTATTTATTATATCTATTAATTTTTCAACGTCAGATTCTATTATATGACTTAAATCAATCTCAATTTTATTTCCATACGCTT
>JALZVV010000120.1 GCA_023299935.1 Dokdonia sp. | reverse complement strand
CTCACCACTATAGGAGCATCCCAATTGAAACGTTCATAAGGATCTCCTTCTCTAGCTTGTGGTTGAATAAAAACAGTCTCTCTTGTCTTGCTGTCTATTCTCCATAAAGCGCCTTGCTGAAACTCTCCGTAGGTAATATCTGGATTACCAGGTTCTGTTGCGGTTTGTGCTCCATCTGCTCCTAGGGTTTTCCACCAATCTGCACTTGCAATACCATCAGAACTAATGGTTCTGGAAGGGCCGCCGTGAGAACCGTTATCCTGTGTACCTCCATAAACATTATAGAAGGGTTCTGCATCATCTACCGCAATTTTAAAGTATTGGGTAATCGGTAAGTTGCGCACATATTTCCAGCTTTTAGTGAGGTCAAAACTTTCGTATAAACCACCATCGGTACCAATTAATAAATAATTAGGGTCTGATTTTTTAAAGACTAAGGCGTGGCTATCACTATGCTGGTTAGAACGACTCATAGGCGTAAAAGTCTTGCCGTGGTCTTTAGATTCTAAAGCACTGTTATTCATAAAATAGAGCGTCCCCTCGTGATGTGGGGAAGCAATGATTTCTTGATAGTAATGTGGTCCTGTACCTCCAGCGACTGCATCAGATTGTTTTACCCAAGATACACCACCATTTGTGGTCATAAAGACACCGCCTTTGGTTCTGTCTAATTCTATAGCGGCATATACTACATTAGAATCAAAGGGTGACATTGCCAGTCCTATCTTCCCTAGGTTAGACGATGGAATTCCTTTTTTAAGGGCCGTCCAAGTTTCTCCACCATCAGTACTTTTATGCAATCCTGATCCTGGACCACCGCCTAGATAACCCGCTACGGTTCTATGCCTTTGCCAAGTGGCTGCATATAATACATCGGGATTAGTAGGGTCGATTAACATATCTGTTGCTCCTACCCAAGCATCATCGCCTAGGGTGCGTTTCCAAGTCTTACCGCCGTCTGTACTTTTATACACGCCACGTTCTCCGCCTTTACTCCATAGAGGACCTTGAGAGGCAACCCAAAGGGTATTGGAATCTTCTGGGTGTACGATTATTTTTGAAAGGTGTTCAGACTGCTTTAAACCCATATTTTTCCAGCTCTTGCCATCGTCATGACTTACATAGATGCCATCGCCAAAACCAGCGTGTCTTCCGCCTACATTCTCTCCTGTTCCTAGCCACACAGTATGAGAATTGCTAGGGTCAATAGTTATGCAACCCGTGGAGTAGACGCTTTGTTTGTCAAATAATGATTTCCAAGTGGTTCCTGCATTCGTTGTTTTCCAGACACCGCCAGAACCAACGGCCACGTACCAGACGCTTTCATTTTCTGGATGGATCGCAATATCTGCAATTCTTCCTGAGGTCATAGCAGGGCCAATATTTCTAAAGGCTAGACCGTTAAAAGGATTTTTAGCTTTTTTTTGAGCGCTCAATGGAACGGGCACGCATAATGTACACATAAACAGTACAATGAGGGTGTAAATAGTTTTCATGGGTGGTTGATTTAAATATTGTTTACACTGTTGTTTGAACACAATGAATAGCGGTACTAAAGCTACAAAAAAGGAAACTATTTTGGCGTAAAAAAAAGATATTAGGTGCAGATCGTTAGAAAACGATAGTACTTATTACTGAGCCACAGTAATAGGCATTAACTAGCCTCGCTTTTTTGAAGGGACGAGCTCTTTCTGGTAATCCAATTTTTTCATATAAATTACGACCACCCCATCTACTTTTTCTGCTGTGAATGCTGCAATTTTCTCTTTGGTTTTCCATATATCTACGTGGTCTATTTGATCAGGATTGAGTTGTTCACTTTCTTTTTTAGTGATTACTCTACCATCTAATAGGTATAGCACTTTAGTGTCTGTGCTAAACTTGGCTGCTTGAGGCCTAGCCTTTTTGCTTTCTTTCTGGGTAGTACTACTCGTGTTTTTAGGGGTGCCTGCGGCTTCTTGAGAAAAGCTGTTTAGTGTGATTAGTCCAAAGAAGAACAGAAACGTATATTTCATTTGTAGTATTATTCTAAGTATGCTCGCGCTTCTTCCAGTTCAAGATAATGAAAAAGTCCAAAAGCCTGAGAATTATAATAAACTTTTAGAAATACGAATTGATAATGACCCTGAATTCCTTTTTAAAAGTCTTTGTTCCGTTCTGAGAAAGTAAGGATTTCTAAAATAATTACATCCTGCCCAGGAAACCCCACAAAACAGATTTGTAGAAAGACTTAATATATTTTTAGGACCAAAGAGTCCAAATGCCTTACTCAACACTTTTTTTAAAGGGTTTAGCTCTTTGAAAAACATTGTGTTAATTTTATCCTTGTGTGCATGGAAGTAGGTCTTCACTTTTATTGAAGCCTAAAGATATATTAGAATTGAGGTAATCCAATATCCCAAAATATTAATAATCTAAGGCTGCTAATATTGCTCTTCATCATTAGGAAAATCTTGCGACTTCACATCTGCTGCATAATTTTTGAATGCATTAGTCATCTCAGCATACATATCTAGATATCTCCTCAAAAAACGTGGATTGAACTCATGAGTCATCCCCAGCATGTCATGCGTTACAAGTACCTGCCCATCTACACCACCTCCAGCACCAATTCCAATTACAGGAATAGTAAGACTCTCTGCCACTTCTCTAGCTAAGGTAGCTGGCACTTTTTCTAGTACTAAAGCAAAGCAGCCCGCTTTCTCAAGCATTAAAGCATCTTCTTTTAATTTTTGAGCTTCGGCTTCTTCCTTAGCTCTTACGGTATAAGTGCCAAATTTGTATATAGATTGTGGAGTAAGTCCGAGGTGGCCCATTACAGGAATTCCAGCATGCAGAATACGCTTAACACTATCTTTTACTTCTTTGCCTCCTTCTAGTTTTACAGCATGTCCACCAGATTCTTTCATTATTCTAATAGCACTGCGAAGAGCTTCTTTAGGGTCGCTTTGATAACTCCCAAACGGAAGATCTACTACGACTAAAGCTCTCTCTATCGCTCGTATTACAGAAGATGCATGATATATCATCTGGTCTAGGGTAATAGGGAGTGTGGTCTCATGGCCCGCCATAACGTTTGATGCACTGTCACCTACAAGAATGACATCTATACCTGCGCCATCTACAATTTTTGCCATCGTATAATCATAGGCAGTAAGCATCGATATTTTTTCTCCCCGCGATTTCATTTCGGTAAGGGATTTAACGGTTATGCGTTTGTATTCTTTTTTTGCTGTAGACATCAAATTGGTTTTTCTGTCACAAAAATAGTAAATTAGATACCTATACGATAATAATCTTATGAAGCTTAAATATCTTTTGGTTCCGGCGGCAGTAGTACTGTTAATTTTTGCTTTCGCAAAAACACCTACTCCTTCAAAACATTCATACCCACAGTCTAATGAAACCGAGGTGCAAAAAATCGTTCAGACTTTTTTTAAAGGCTTCCATGCTCAAGACTCTACGCTTATTAAAGAAGTTGTGCATACTGGAGTTCGCATGCAATCTATAGGTAAGAATCAAACAGGGGAGATGATTTTGAGCTCTCAGGATTTTAGCGGTTTTCTAGCTTCTATTTGCAGTATCCCGGAAACGACTTCTTTTAAAGAAGAGATTCATTCTTATGAAGTGAAGATGGACGGGAAGATGGCTAATGTATGGACGCCTTATACTTTTTACATAAATGATGCTATTAGTCATTGTGGGACCAATAGTTTTCAACTTTTTAAGCGTGATGACGTTTGGAAAATTTTCTATATCGTAGATACTCGTGACCGCGAAGCTTGTGGTATTAAACGAGGTTGATTTATGATCTTTATCTAGTAATGATTCCACCTTTTCAAAAATGAACCATTGCTATTTCTTAAAATAGTCACTTTATACGTTCAAATGCTATTTACTAGAAGATGACCTACATTTTTATGTAAGCTAGCTTACATATCATCTTCCTTATTGTACTCTTGTTTTTATTAATATAGTGTTAAAATCAGGTGTTTTCTTATCTATAAAAAATCTTGCAACTATCAGAATAATAGACGCTAAGATAATTTTGACCACACTATCTTTTAGTTGATACTAAGTGATTTCTCCTATTGTTGTAAGAACCGTTTTTATTACAACACTAAGAAGTATCGGAAATCTAAACAAAAATTTCTGAGACATTGAAGACGTTTGGCCAACGAATCAAGTGTCAAGTATAAAATGATAACAACAACAAAATTTACAAAACAATGAAAACGATTAAATTAATTGCAACAGCAGTATTGCTTAGCTCATTATTTCTCATATCATGTAATGACGATGATGATAATGTTAACCAATCTGGAGAACAACAGGATCAAGCACCAGATATAGCCTCACTTTTACTTGGAAGTATTGAAGCCGATGGGGGTATTCCTTACGATGCAGATAATCCTGCATTAACTTTTACATCAGCACAAAATGTTTTTCTTCCTAGTGTTCTAGGTATAGATTTCCGTATCGATCGTACTATTGTTCCCGCGGGGCCTACAGCTAGATTTCCTATGTTTCAAGGATGGGAAACCTTACCCAATGGTGACCGTAGAGAAGGATATTATATTATTACTGAGGCTTCAGATAGTGACTTGGCTAACGAGTTAGGCGTTATATTTGCACCTCGGATGGCTAATGCAATAGGATCAGGTGGTGATCAAGGTTCACAATGGACAGACGATGGTAGGCTCATTTTTGAAGGATCAGTAGATTTTTCTCCTACAAGAGATTTGTCCCCAGGTGGAGCAGATGGTGAATTATTAGGCTTTCCGCCTGCATCAGTTACTCCTGGAGCTGTAGCAGATGACAATTGGTCTTCATATGTAGTATTACCTGGCACGAGCATTGTTATTAATGCGCAACTAGTCGCTAATAGTACTGGATTACACGATAGAATTCCAAATCCTAATGGCACTAGCCAAGCTGATGAAGATGATTTTAATAATCCAAACCTTGCTCCTGATCAAGCTTCTGTTGTTTTACAGCTTTTAGATGGATGGCACGATGAGGATCCATATTATTTTCATATCGTGACAGATACATCTGATCCAGGACCAGCGGCAATAGAACTTGGTGTTTATGCACCGAGACTGGCTAATTTACCTACTTTTGGTTTCTTTCCGGGTGGTTCAATGCTTCCTTTTAGCCCAACAGCAAATGGAAGGACTACAGACACAGATGGTTTTGGTGTTCAGGGACTTAACACGGCCTCTTTAAGTGATCGTCAACAGCAAGATCCAACTAATACTTTCCCTATCGATCCTAGTGATAGTAATTATGCTCCAATGTGGGATGCGCATATTACTGAGTTTACAGTATCAGAAAGTGATCGACCAATTCTAAGAAGTTTTGATCAAATAAATGATTTGTTAGCAGATGGAACTTTAGTACCATTTAGAGGTAATATAAATAATAGTCCTCTTGCTAATTCACTTTCTGATTTACTTACTGCAACTGGGGCTATTATTAATTGTCCTGTAATCACACAACCAGATGCAAGTGTTATTGGAACACAAATAGGTGAGCCTAGAAATAATTAATGAGGAGACTTCTGAGCAAACATATGGATGTATTAGTCTTTGAGGTAACAAAAGGGATGGATTGATATGTGGATCTCAGATGATTACCAGGCCTTATACCAATGTTACCGATTGGATAGGGAACTGATGGAGTCTTTATAATTAACGGTACTTCTCTTGAGATCTTAAACGAAGAGTCAAGAAATTTACCAGATAGTATACAAACACGCAAGAAATTGTTGCAATTTAAGTTTGTTTAGATGGAAGGGGTCCAACTTATCTATGGGTTGGGCCTCTTTTTATTTATAGATTTAACAATCGCTCATAGCGACATTAATAGCTAGACCTCCTTTGGAGGTTTCTTTGTATTTGGTATTCATATCTTGGGCTGTCTGCCACATGGTTTCTATAACCTTGTCTAAGGGAACTTTTGCATTTGCAGCATCTGCATCTAAAGCCATCTCACAAGCATTTATAGCTTTAATGGCACCCATAGCATTGCGTTCTATACATGGAATTTGTACTAATCCGCCTATAGGATCACAGGTGAGTCCTAGGTGATGCTCCATGGCAATCTCGGCAGCCATAAGTACTTCTTCTGGTGAACCTCCCATTAACTCTGTTAGTCCTGCCGCCGCCATAGCGCTACTTACTCCAATCTCTGCCTGGCAGCCACCCATTGCGGCAGATATGGTAGCTCCTTTTTTAAATAGACTCCCTACTTCTCCAGCGACGAGCATAAAACGTTTGACATCCTCAAAATTTGCATCGTGATTTTCAATCACCATATAATACATCATTACAGCAGGAATAACTCCTGCACTTCCATTGGTAGGTGCTGTGACCACTCTTCCTAGAGAGGCATTTACTTCATTTACAGCTAAGGCAAAGGCGGAAACCCATTTTAGTATTTCGCGAAAGCGCACTTCTATCCCTCGTATGGCTTCTAGCCACTCATATTTGTCAGTATAAGACCCCTCCTTTATGAGTTTCTTGTGGGTATCAAAGGCACGACGCCTTACATTAAGCCCTCCAGGCAAATGCCCTTCTGTATGACAGCCTGTGTACATAGAGTCCAGCATAACATCCCATATTTGGGCCATTCTAGTATTAATATCTTCTTCTGAGGTAAGATAAAGTTCGTTCTCTAAAACAATTTGAGAGATGGGTTTGTTTTCATTTTTTGCATATGCTAATAAGTCTGTAGCAAGGGATACCGGTCGCGGAAAACATTCAAATTGAAATGCCTTTTTTTCTGCTCTTTTGCGTTCTTCTTGTACTACAAAACCACCACCTATAGAATAAAATGTTTCTGAAATATCTTTTCCTTGCACGCTTGCGCGAAAAGTAATGCCATTGGGATGAAAAGGAAGGAAGTCTTTGTGAAAGATGATTTGCATATCTGGGTCAAAATCAATCATAAGCTCTCCATTAAGATTAAGCCTTTTAAAGAGTTTTATATTTTCTACCTCGACAGGTATATTTTCAATACTGCAGGTTTGTGGATCAGCCCCGGTAAGTCCCATAATAACGGCCACATCTGTTGCGTGACCAATGCCGGTTAAAGAAAGAGAGCCGTATAAGTCGATATGTACCTTTTGGATATCTTCAAATACCCCTGCTTCCTTAAGGCTTTTTATAAACCTTCTGGCAGCTCTCCAAGGTCCTAAAGTATGGGAACTGGAGGGACCTACACCTATTTTAAGCATATCAAAAACAGAAATACATTCTACTTGTTTAGTCATATCTATTTTATATAAGGAAGATTTAGGAAATCCTTTAGTTTCAAAAGTAATTCTTTTTGTGATGCTTTTAAAAAAAAGTGTTTCTAGAAAAAATGAAGATGTGATGCGATGGAATTAGTAAGCGAGCTGCCAAAAATGATTATGGCTACTGGAACCACATTATTCATAAAATGAAGCCCCATAGACCAAGTGATGTCTGTATTTGTGCGCTTAACCCAACCTAACATAAAACCAGCAATAATTTGAGGAATAACAAGAATTAGAAGTGAAGTGTTTACCGTGAAATCTGTTACATAATTACTAATGTGAACTAGCCCAAAAAGTATAGCACTTATAATAAGGATGGGAGTCACAAACTGTGATAGCGTTTTACGAATTCCAGAAGTTAATTCTTCTGGAATTAATTGTTTGAGCATTGTGTGCAGCACAAAAAGGACTACCATAGAAAAGCCAAACTTTATGAGCCAATGAATAGTTGCGGGTAAATAAGGTGCACTCAAGAATACAAACCAAGAGCATATAAATAAGATGAGATCAGAATGGCTGGGATTAATTAAGGTTCTAAACATCATTTCTTCTACAATAGGTGCAAATACACAGGCCAGTACAAATAATTGCAATGGATTGGATTTTGCCATTTCTATAATGGCAGTTTGTTTGTACTCTGTGTTTATTAGGTCTGGAAACCAATTGCTCAATAGGCCTAGAAGTATTCCAAAACCTATATACCATAGCCACAAGTATCCATAGGATTTAAGGAGGAAGCTAGATTTTTGATTTGAGGTCATTACTTAAAGGGTACTGTAAAAGTATGCAATGTAATATTTGTTATTGTTTTTTGCGGTGTCCTTGTGGTGTTATGTGCAAAACGCTTTCGCGAAAGCGGAACAGAAAAAATGACAGCTTGTCATATTATTGGCAGTGGCATAATGATTGACTAAGAGTGAGTGTTAAACATTTTAAATAACACTTAATACATATATAATGAGTAAGATAATAGGAATTGACTTAGGAACTACCAACTCGTGCGTTGCCGTAATGGAAGGTAACGAACCAACGGTAATCCCTAATGCAGAAGGGAAGCGTACAACACCTTCTGTAATTGCTTTTGTAGAAGGCGGAGAGATTAAAGTAGGAGATCCTGCAAAAAGGCAGGCAGTTACAAACCCTACAAAAACCATAGCGTCCATAAAGCGTTTTATGGGAAACAAGTATACTGAGTCTAAAAACGAGGCAGAACGTGCTGCATATAAAGTAGTAAAAGGAGATAATGATACGCCACGTGTAGATATTGATGGCCGTTTATATACACCACAAGAATTATCTGCAATGACGCTTCAGAAAATGAAGAAAACGGCAGAAGATTACTTAGGGCAAGATGTAACTCGCGCAGTAATTACAGTGCCAGCATATTTTAATGACTCACAACGTCAGGCTACCAAGGAGGCTGGAGAGATTGCAGGTCTTAAAGTAGAGCGTATTATTAATGAGCCTACAGCCGCGGCACTTGCTTACGGTTTAGATAAAAAAGATAGCGATCAAAAGATTGTAGTATTTGATTTTGGAGGAGGAACTCACGATGTATCAATCCTAGAATTAGGAGATGGCGTTTTTGAAGTGCTTTCTACAGACGGAGATACCCACTTGGGAGGAGATGATGTAGATCAAAAAATCATTAACTGGCTTGCAGAAGAGTTTATTGCAGATGAAGATATGGATCTTCGTAAAGACCCTATGGCTTTACAACGTCTTAAAGAAGCTGCAGAGAAAGCTAAGATTGAGCTTTCATCTTCTACAACAACAGAGATTAACTTACCGTATGTTACAGCAACGGCTAGTGGTCCTAAGCACTTAGTACGCTCATTAAGCCGTGCAAAGTTTGAGGCATTGATAGATGATCTTGTAAAGAGAACGATTGAGCCTTGTCAGACTGCTCTTAAAGCAGCGGGATTAAGCACAGGAGACATAGATGAAATTATCTTAGTAGGAGGATCCACTCGTATTCCTGCAGTACAGGAAGCTGTAGAGAAGTTTTTTGGGAAATCACCGTCTAAAGGAGTAAATCCAGATGAGGTAGTAGCAGTAGGAGCAGCGATACAAGGAGGTGTACTTACAGGAGATGTAAAAGACGTATTACTATTAGACGTAACACCACTTTCTTTAGGTATAGAGACTATGGGTAATGTATTTACAAAGCTTATTGAGTCTAATACAACAATACCTACAAAAAAGTCACAAGTATTCTCTACCGCAGCAGATAATCAACCTAGTGTAGATATTCATGTATTGCAGGGAGAGCGTCCTATGGCAGCAGATAATAAAACGATAGGTCGTTTTCAATTAACAGATATTCCACCAGCACAAAGAGGAGTACCACAGATTGAGGTAGTTTTTGATATTGATGCAAATGGCATCATAAAAGTAAGTGCAGTAGATAAGGCAACTGGGAAGTCTCAAGATATTCGTATCGAAGCATCATCTGGTCTTTCTGAAGAAGAAATTGCAAAAATGAAAGCAGAGGCAGAAGCAAATGCAGAGGCAGATAATAAAGCAAAAGAAACGGCAGATAAGATCAATGAGGCAGATGGAATGATCTTCCAGACAGAGAAGCAACTCAAGGAATTTGGAGATAAGCTTTCTGAAGATAAGAAAAAACCTATAGAAGATGCCCTTGCAGAGTTAAAGACCGCTTATGAGACTAAGGATGTAGATACCATACAACCTAAGTTAGATGCGATTAATGAAGCTTGGAAAGTAGCATCTGAAGAGATGTATAAAGCGCAAGCAGAGGCAGAGGGTGGCGCACAGCCAGGACCTGATGGTGGCGCAGCTCAAGGAGACGACAGCGCAGATGTAGAAGACGTAGACTTCGAAGAAGTGAAGTAAGTAGAGAACCACTATTGCTTTTGCAATAGTGTGTGAATCACTGACTCTCGCGCAGGCGGGAATCTTCACAATGCATACTAAAATTTTAGAAATCCTTGCAGCTTAGGTTGCGGGGATTTTCTTTTTTGATAGAACCACTATTGCTTTTGCAATGGTGTGTGAATCACTTATTCTCCCGTAGGCGGGAATCTTCACAATGCATATTAAAGTTTTAGAAATCCTTGCAGCTTAGGTTGTGGGGATTTTCTTTTTGATAGAACCACTGTTGCTTTTGCAATGGTGTGTGAATCACTTATTATCGCGCAGGCGGGAATCTTCACAAGGCATATTAAAGTTTTAGAAATCCTTGCAGCTTAGGTTGCGGGGATTTTCTTTTTATTGATGCGTTAGACGTGCGTAAACCATTTGCCAGTCAAGAAAGAACCATTTAATATTGAGTAAAGTAGTATTATATCTTTGGGACTACTAGAGATTAAGAAGCATACTTTATTACTGCAGAGCGTGACAAAATTATTTGAGCTAAGTAATTTATTAGACTATACGTTTAAGATAGATAATACCCAACTAGCATCTTTATAAGATATTAATAAATGAGGATGCTTAGTAATTGTGCAAGGGTTTTTATGCTTTAGCGAAAGCATAAAAATAAAGTAGACTCGTTTTTTAAGAGGTAATATTATGTAATACAATTATTGCATATACTGTTAAAAAATCGCGAATTTAAGCGATAACAAAGAATGAAGGTTGGTAAAAAAAGATATTAATACCATAATAATTGGAGTAAATTTGAACTAAAAATATAATATTTTTAAAGTATCCGTGCATTTAGCACGTATAATCGGTATAAAATAACAGTTTATCTAATTGTTAGTGAAATTTCGCATTTTCAGTATTTTGTGTTAAAAAATTCTTATTATTGTATTTCAAAATTGAACTAATTAAATTATTAAATGATGAAGAAATTAACAAAATTACTGATTCTTTGTTTCCTTGCGGCTTTTGTGTCGTGTTCTGATGAAGAAACCTTGAACAATGATGTAGATGTGGCAACGCAGGAGCTTGCA
>JALZVV010000119.1 GCA_023299935.1 Dokdonia sp. | reverse complement strand
TCGTTCTACAACTACCTCAATAATCCAGTCTACATCTTTGACTTGGGCAATGTCGTCTTCTAGATTACCCGTTGTGATTCTATTGGCGAAAGCCTGATTATAAATAGGGGAAGGCTTGCTTTTTAATGCGGCTTTTAGGGCATCGTTAACCATACGGTTGCGCACTACTGCATCCTTTAGACTATGGCCTTTTGCTTCTTCTTTTGCATTGAGTTCGCGAGGAACGATATCTAAAAGTAAAACGTCCACACCTATGTTGGCAAAATGACAGGCGATTCCGCTTCCCATAATACCACTACCGATGACGGCTACTTTCTTTATTCTTCTTTTTGCCATTATTTATGTGTCATTTCTGGTTGGTTATATATTTTCTTGTTCTGTATTAAGTCGTTAATTGTTTCAATTACTTCATAGAAGTGATTGATTTTTTCTTCGGATATATCTGAACGTACGGCATCATTAAATCTTAGCACACGATCTTTTGAATAGTCTCTCTTCTCTAAGCCATATCGTGTAAGATGAATAAGTACCCCACGACCATCTGCGGGATTAGGTCTGCGTTCTATAAGTCCTCTTTGCTCCATACTCTTTAAGGTACGTGAGAGGGATGTAGCCTCCATACCCATGCGAGGTCCTAGAGAAGTAGAAGGAGTTCCTTCTTCTGGATCGATGCTTAATAATGCAAAACCCGTTGCCATAGTGGTATCGAACTGCGCAGCTTGCTCGTTGTACATTTTCATAACTGCTTGCCAAGTGGCACGTAAACAGTAATCTATCGTTTTATCTTTCATATAGAGTAAATTCGTAAACGATGTAAATATACTCATTTTATTATGCGCGCATAGTATTTTTTTAATAAATTAGATTACAGTGTTTGTTATGCATGAAAAAAGAGAGCCTAGGCTCTCTTTTTTAAATATATTTTAAAGTAGTCTTACTACTGGAAGAATTCTGTGAAATCTATATCATTATAGATTGCATAATCACAATAACTATCTGCATTAACGGAAAAACCTGGATTAGGTCTTATAATTAAAAGATTATCATAAGTCATTCTTTGATTAATTATAATGTAATCTCCACAAATGTCTTGGGGGAAATGTTCAGCATTTATGCTAATATTAGATGATGAATTGTTTTCTAACGGATGTGGTACTGCAAGTACTTCTATAAGCTCTGATGATACGGAAATAGCAGGCTCAAATCCAAATGGCAAGTATAATTCAAGACAATGGTCATTTAAAAGATGACTGATAAACGTAGCGTATGAAGTTGCCGTGTGATTGCCTAATGGTGGGTGAGGTGATCCCCAACCACCTTGTGGTCTGTCGTCACAAGGAGCAGGGGTGTTTTGTATGGCTTGATACAAGTGACTGCTAGTATCAGAAAATATATCTTCTAAGGGTACTACGGCCCCATAGTCTCTAGATGATGTATTGTTTTGTACAATGGTTTTAAACTCTTCCGCTGCAGTAGGATCCTCTGATATAGTACTTGCTATTTTGTCTACAACTCTTTTTAAGAAAAAATAAAAACTTTCAGAATCCCAATCTTCCCAATCTGGAGGTGGTGTATTTGTTTTTGCTGTAAGATTTACATTAATCAATTCTTCTTCTTGAAGATTTGCATCCTCTGTTTCGCAAGAGAATATAGCCAGTGCACATAGACACAATACAATTTTTAAGGTTTTCATAGGATTTTCTTTTTTAATTTATACAATAATATTAATTATTCTTCAAGTTAAGATCCTGTCTTTTATAAGTGTAGTTGGAATTTTAAAAAGCGCACTGATTCATTTCAAAAGCGTTAATCAAAAATTTTTGTCAGTGCGTAGTCCTTTCTTCTACTAGAAACAGGGACTTGCATATCAAAATTTATGATAAGTATTCCTTTTTTATTGTATTTGAGTACATGGCTCTTGTTTACTATATATGATTGGTGACATCTAATAAATCGATCTTCGCTTAATAATTCTTCTACCTTTTTAATGGATTTTGAGATGACAATTTTTTCCATTTGTTGCGTGTAAAAAGTTGTATAATTCCCTTCTGATCTGCAGTATAGGATATCCTTCTCATAAATGGCGTACACATTATCTGTTGTTCTAAGGATAATTCGTTTTTCTTTAACTCCCTTAAAAAATTCACTGGATATACGAACTAACTTATCAATATCTTTTCCTTTTTCTTTTTTTGCGAGGGCTTTTGTGACTGCATTTTTAAACTCGTCATTATCTACAGGTTTTAGTATGTAATCTAATGCGCCCACCTTAATTGCCTTAATCGCGTGTTGATTAAAGCCTGTGATAAATATGATTTCAAATTTATTATACACGCAATTTTCTAAGATATCAAAACTGGTACCGCCATTAATTTCTATATCAAGAAAGACTAAATCTGGTTGATGTGTATCTATAATCTCAATACCACCTTCTACGCTGTCACTCTCCGCAACTACTGTTATCTCTCCTAAAAAAAGGGATGCAATTCTAGCTTTAGTAGCTTCACGTATGTCTTGCTCATCATCTATTACTATTGCTTTTATCATACATCTGTAATTTTATAGGGTATTAAAAACTGGGTTATTAAACCGTTCTTTGTACTATCGTTCTCTCTCTTATTTATAACGTCTATTTTAGAATTGGTTGCGTCTTTTAGGTATTTGCTTATCAGAGTGGTAGATAAGGAGTTCTTCATATTTACATTGGAGTCATTAAATCCTTTCCCGTTATCCTCTATACTGCAATGTAGGTAATTTTGCTTTCGCGAAAGCGTAATCTGTATTTGCCCCTTATAGTCTATGTTGTCAAAACCGTG
>JALZVV010000118.1 GCA_023299935.1 Dokdonia sp. | reverse complement strand
TCGGCTGAGTAGATTCAAAACTTCTAAATATTGTCTTCAAATCAGTTGAAATATTTCCGCAGAATTTCTTTTTGGAATACTAGATGGTAACGGTATTGTGTATGAAACGTAGCGTATAAATAGTCGCTAACTTCTCGGATTTAGCACGAGCCGAATTTTTTATTTTTATGTTTAATTTTCTTTTCTAAATATAACCAAATAAAAAATTTGGCGTACTTTTTAAATATACAAAAATCTTTCGGAAAGCCTGTAATAGCTATGTTTTATACACGTTGTTGTGTTTTCGTACTTTATTTTCCGTTCTGTTTGTAGCGTTGGCAAAGACATACTCTTTTGCAATTTTGGGCTTGTGTGGTGGCTGTAGCGAATTGCAAATGTGTATGGCTTTAGCGTTGGCTTTATTCAATTTCTATTTTATCTATTTCTTTCATTATTCTATCTGTTTCAGTTAGAGCAACAATAATTTTCTGATAATGTAATATGTCCTCAAATTTTAATTCTCTTTCCCTTCTGTCTTTCAGCCATTTTTGTGCTGGTTGATAACCACCAATATAAAATTCCCAAGCTGTTAAAGGAACGTTGTCAAAATATTTGCTTTCGTTAATCCAAATTCTACCAAGTTGTTTTTCGGTGTCGGTTATTTCCCAATCTTTCTTTACAATTTTTGTAGTTATTACGTTATGGTCGTTTTCAGCATCTTCTTCCATTTCATAACTTGTAATGTAATCTTCAACTTTGTTGCTTTCTAACAAATGAATTTCACGTACTTCTTTTCCTAATTTACCTAAACTCCAAAACGTTTTCTCGTCTTTTGGATATGGAACTCTTGGAAAATCTATTTTTAAAAACTCTTTGTATTTTTCTCTGTAAGTTGGTGAATGTAAAACAGCATAGATGTAATCCAAAATATCTATTGGTGCAAAAGTATCTTTGGTTTCTTCTTTTTCGTTAGTAAAAGTCAAACCCGTTTTTTTAGCAATTGCTTTTACAATTTCCTCATTTAAATTTGGTTTTCGTTCGTCTACTTCAAAAATACCATCTTTTTTTATTGGATATACATAAAGAGGTGCCATAGTTGAAGTAGATGTTGTTCCTGGTCTTACTGCTCCTTGGTCAGATATTAATTTCGATATAAATGGTGTATGAGGTATTTCAGACGAACAACCTCTTTGATATATCAGACTGATATTTTCTTTATGCAACATATTATGCATAACTTTTATTCTAGAGCGACCAATTTTCTTTAAATCAAAATCAACAAACCTATTGTCAAATGCCTTAAAAAGATATTTTTGGTTTGTTTCTGTATCAAATTTGCTAAATGAAACTAGTTCTTTGTCTTTATGTGTTCTAACACAAGGTGTTTGAACATTAAATATGTCCGTTACAAAAGGATATTTAGTATAATTGACTAATGAACTATCAAATTTTATCCAAGGTTCTAAATTTGTCTTTAACTTTAATTTTGTCCAATCAATATTTTTAATTTCAGAATTTTGTAAATACAAATATTTTGAATCTCTTTTTCCATATAAATCATATTGAAAAACTTCTCCAAATTTCTTTTTGTTTTCTTTAGTTTTTATAAAAATATTTATACTTACACCAGTCATAATATCAAATACATTTTGGTCTGGTGAACCATCAGGACTCTTTTCTCTTTTTTTTGCGTTACCGTGTAGATTTAGTAAATAAACTTTATCAAATGTTTCTAATAAATTTTTTCTCATTTGCCTATGAGTTACTCCATCTACGAAGCTATTACTAGAAATATATGCTAAAATACCTTCTCCATTTTTATCGATGTAATGTTGACCATATTTGATAAACTTTATATAATCATCATCTAGTGGAACTAGATTTCTCTCATTGAGGTTTTTTTTATAATCATTTAATAGTTTAACAATAAATTTACTAGCATTGTTAGACGTTCTATTATATGGTGGATTTCCAATCACGCACATTACAGGTGTGTCACGTTTTATATGATTGGCTTCATTAGCTTCACTACTTAACCAATTAGAAAACAGTGTACCTGTGTCTTTATGGTGTTCTTCTAAAGAGTTAGTTAAATACACGTTTAAACGTTGGTTTTTAGTAGACTTATAACCAGTTTCGGTTAATAACATATCTAACTTCAAATGTGCCATAGAGTAGGAAGCCATTAATAACTCAAAACCATTTAATCTTGGTATTAAATGTTCTTCTACATAACCACTCCAAGCACCTTTCATTGCTTTAAAGTTTTTGTTGTAAATAAACTTTACAACTTCGGCTAAAAATGTTCCTGTTCCTGTTGCTGGATCCAATATTTGTACTTTGTGTACTTCTTTTTCTATTTGTTTATAACCTGTTGCAGAACGTTTGTCAAGTGTTTGAGTGTCTAATTTTATTTTTGTTTTGCTTGTATCTGCTAAACCTTGTGGTAAATCAAATTCGGCTTTTAAAATATCATCAACTGCACGAACTATAAAATTCACGACTGGTTCTGGTGTGTACCAAACACCTCTTGCTTTACGTAATTTTGGGTCGTATTCTGCCAGAAAAGTTTCATAGAAATGAATTATTGGGTCGTGCATTTGAGTTGCCTTTCCAAAATTCTTTAAAAGTTGCTCAACATTTGTAGCTCTAAAAACTTCTGCAAGGTTGTCAACTACAGTTACAATTCTTTCGTCAATATCTGGTCCAGCGATATATCCAAAAAGTTTACGTAAAAAAGGATTTGATTTCGGTATTAATTCCGATGCTTCTTGTCGGCTAAAATCGTCTAAAGTTGGGTCGTGCAATCTTGCTGCAAACATTCCATAAGCCAAAGTTTGAGCGTAAATGTCCGCAAAATCTTTAGGTTTTAAATCGTGAATTAGGATTTCTTTAAACGTATCATACTGCCCTTTTAAGGAAGTATTTTCTTGTGTTTCTTCATCAGATGTGATTGCTCGTTCTAAAATATCTTGTAATAAACGTGATTTGCCAGCCATCATTTCCGCCAATTTTTTTGACGATTTAATGGTTTGTCCAATGTGAGTAGAAAAGTCTTTTATTAAGTTCTCAAACTTTGAAAAATTTTCGGGAATTGGTTTAACTGAATTGTTTTCAATTTCGCCAATTTTTATTTCGTGAACTAACTCTCCGTTTTGAAAGAATTGAAACCAGATGTAATCTGTAATTATTAGATTGTCAAGTGCTTTTTTGTAACGACCAAATTGTTCTTTGTAAGATTTACTGTTTAGGTCTTTTCCAATATCTTTTGCCTCAATGTAACCAATAGGAATTTTTCCTTTTGTTATTACATAATCAGGGTTTCCACAATCGGTTACGTTTGCAGGTTCGTTTGTTATTTCAATTCCTTTTACTAATTCTCTAATTAGTGTTTCTAAATCTCCTCTATACGAATGTTCTCTTGATATTCCAGACTGAAGTCTTTTACTTACTATTTCTACGTATTCTTTTATTGTCATTTTCTATTTTCAATCTTTGTTCAGCGTTGGCTAAAAATAGCTCTTTTGTTTTTTATTGCGTTGGCTTTTGCGAGGAAAAAAACAAATGTGCTATTTGTGCGGCTGGCTTTTTTCGGTATGAAACACAACTCGTTATATCATCAATTTCATCCTTCATATCCTGTAAATAATAGGCTTTAACAGTAGTGTAATACCTTCTTATCCCTTCACCTTCCCAGGCAATACCTCATAACCCATATTATAGAGCGTAAAGCCAAAAATATCTGCAAACTGCTCTATGGTCTTACTAACTGGAGTTCCTGCCCCGTGACCGGCATCTGTCTCTATACGTATAAGTGTGGGGGCAGTGCCCGCTTGCTTTTCTTGTAGCTCTGCCGCAAACTTAAAAGAGTGGGCAGGTACCACACGATCATCGTGATCTCCTGTGGTCACTAAAGTCGCTGGATAGGACACGCCTTGTTTTACATTATGTACCGGAGAGTAGCCTTTTAGGTAGTCAAACATTGCTTTGCTGTCTTGTGCAGTTCCATAGTCATAAGCCCATCCCGCACCTGCGGTAAAGGTGTGATAACGCAGCATATCCATAACGCCTACTGCCGGCAAAGCAACTTTCATTAAGTCTGGACGTTGGGTCATTGTAGCCCCTACGAGCAATCCACCATTAGACCCACCTCGTATGGCAAGAAAATCGCTAGAGGTATAATTTTCTGCAATAAGATATTCGGCAGCAGCAATAAAATCATCAAAAACGTTTTGCTTTTTTAGTTGCGTTCCTGCATCGTGCCAGGCTTTTCCATACTCGCCACCACCACGTAGGTTAGGCACGGCATACACACCGCCTTGCTCCATCCAAACGGCATTAGTAATGCTAAAACTAGGCGTAAGACTTACATTAAACCCTCCATAACCATATAACATAGTTGGGTTTTTACCGTCTAGTTTGAGTCCTTTTTTGTGAGTGATAATCATAGGTACTTTTGTGCCATCCTTAGAGGTATAAAATACCTGCTTACTCTCAAAAGCATCTGGATTAAAGTCTATGTCTGGTTTTCTAAACAACTCAGAAGCACCACTTTTAATATCGTATTTATAAATATTGCCAGGCGTTTTGTAATTACTAAAACTAAAGTAGAGTTCTGTCTCTTCTTTTTTTGCACCAAAACCACCTGCAGTTCCTACACCCGGCAAGTCTATTTCTCGCACTAGCTTGCCGTCATAATCATACTGCATTACTTTAGAAACCGCATCTACCATATAACGTGCAAATATGTAACCGCCTCCTGTACTTGCATTAAGCACATTTTTAGTTTCTGGTATGACATCCACCCAGTTTTCTGGTCTTGGGTCACTTATATCTACACTTACCACACGCTGGTTAGGCGCATTAAGATTGGTGCCTAGTATGAGTTTTGTGCCAGTATTTGCTAATAAATAGGTGTCACTATCAGTATGATCTAAAATCGTCACCAATGTACTGTTAGGATCAGAAAGATCTTTGATATAGAGTTTATTTCCAGAAGTACTTACTCTAGGACTTATGGTTAAATAGCGATTGTCTCTAGAAACATTGCCATAGATATAACGGTGCTTCTCTGCTGGAGTGCCTCCATAAATAAGGGCATCGCTAGATTGGGTCGTTCCTAACTTGTGGTAATATACCTTGTGTTGGTCTGTTTTTGCAGATAGTTCGCTGCCTTTAGGCTTGTCATAACTAGAGTAGTAAAAACCTTCATTTTTGAACCAAGACATCCCAGAAAACTTAATGTCTACTAAGGTGTCTTCTACAATTTTTTTAGACTCAGTTTCCATAACTAAAATCTTACGCCAGTCGCTTCCTCCTTCTGATATGGAGTAGGCTAGCGTCTTACCATCATCAGAAAAACTCATCCCGCCTAGAGAGATGGTACCGTCTTTTGCAAAGGTATTTGGGTCTAAAAAGACAGTTGCTGTATCGGGATTATCTCCCGTTTTATGGCGATAGATAACAAACTGGTTTTGTAGGCCATCGTTTTTTCTAAAATAAGTGTAGCTCCCCTCCTTAAAAGGGCTTCCTATTTTTTCGTAATTCCATAGTTTTTCTAAACGCTGCTTAAGCTCGTTTCTAAAAGGAATCGTATCTAAATATCCGTAGGTAACCTGGTTCTGGCGTTTTACCCAATCCACCGTCTCCTCACTACGATCATCTTCTAACCAGCGATATGGATCTGGAACATCTGTTCCAAAATAAGTATCTATAGTGTCTGCTTTTTTTGTTTGGGTATAGTCCACAGCGATTGATCGTTCTTTAAGTTGTTCTTCGGTTTTACAAGAGAAAATGAGGGTGCTAAGAAGCACTAAGGGCAGTAAATTTTTCATTTGGAAGTGTGTATTAATATTTACTTAGTGAAGATAGGGAGAAATCTGCTTTTTACGGACTAAAAGTTCATACTGAGCTTGTCGAAGTACAAAAACAGAACAAGGCGTTCTGTTTTGTACGCCTATCCAATAATTAGAAGAGATCCTTATCAAGTATTTAGTACTAAAAAAACCCCTCATTACTGAAGGGTTTCTCAACTATTTATACAAATTAATATTATTTAAACAAGTGCTTGTAGTGTCCCCAGTTTTTATAGATTAAGTATGTCATTAAAAGGCTTACTAATACGCCAGGAGCAATATTAGCTGGATCTAATATCCCGTGAAATAAAAGGATATTTACAGCAATGGGCAGGAATGCAAGCAAAGCAGCAGGAACCGCTTTATTTATAATAAGTAGGAGTCCTACTATGGCTTCTACGGCACCTATAAGCTGAAGCATATACCCGCTCTCAATATAAGCGTTGAATAATTTTTCTGCTCCTATGCTATCACCAAAATCAAATGGCGGCATAAAATTTAAAAATTTGTTAAGTCCAAAAAATAATAACAATACTCCCAGAACGATTCTAATAATGATGTTTACTAATTTCATGATTTATTTTTTTTGGTTGTAAAACTTGGTCGCACATAAATTTTCATCATTACGCACAGCTTAAGATAAAAAAATACAGATTGCTTGAACAGCAAAATACAAATAAATTGATTAAGAGCTTTTCATTTAGAAATTGTAAATACAAGAAGCATCAAATAAAAGAAGGTATTACAAAAGATTATTTGCGATTAAATACTCTCCTATTTGCACAGCATTAGTGGCGGCTCCTTTTCTAAGATTATCAGACACTACCCACATGTTAAGGGTGTTTTCCTGAGAATGATCTCTGCGTATACGACCTACAAAAACATCATTTTTACCCTGGGCGTAAATAGGCATGGGATAAGTATTGGTATCCGGATTATCTTGAACAGTGACCCCATCTGTATCATTAAGTAGTTTAGGAATGTCTTTTAAGTCATATTCTTTTCTAAACTCAGCATTAATAGATTCACTATGTCCTCCAACCACAGGAATTCTTACCGCAGTTGCAGTCACGGCTATCGAGCGATCATCTAATATTTTTTGCGTTTCCCGTACTAGTTTGAGTTCTTCTTTAGTATATCCATTTTCTTCAAAAACATCACAAGCAGGAATGGCATTGCGGTGTATAGGGTAAGGATATGCCATTTCTCCTTTCTCACCGGCATACTCATTCTCTAACTGCTGTACGGCTTTAACGCCGGTACCCGTAATAGATTGGTAGGTAGAAACAACAAGTCTTTTAATGCCGTATTTTTCGTGCAGTGGTGCTAAAGCTAGGACCATTTGTATGGTCGAGCAATTAGGATTTGCAATGATTTTATCTTCTTTAGTGAGTGATGAAGCGTTTATTTCTGGAACAATCAATTTTTTTGATAGATCCATGCGCCAGGCAGATGAGTTATCAATAACAGTAGTCCCAACAGCAGCAAACTTAGGCGCAAACGCTAAGGAGGTATCCCCTCCCGCCGAAAAAATGGCGATATCTGGTTTTGCTGCTATGGCATCGTTTATCGATAATATGCTGTAATTCTTGCCTTTATATTGAACTTGCTTGCCCACAGAACGTTCTGAGGCAACGGGAATGAATTGGGTTATGGGAAAATTTCTCTCTGCAAGGACTTTAAGCATTACCTGTCCTACCATTCCTGTAGCTCCTACGAGTGCGACTTTCATCTGATTGTGTTTAGGTATAAAATTGAAACGACAAATTTAGTTAGATGTGTTGTATTAGTTGTCTTATTTAAAGGAGAATTGTTTAAAATGGAAAAATTTTGACAAAATTGAATAAAAATGTGCGATTTAGAAGAAAAAAACCGCCAATACGAATGCATTGGCGGTTTTAATAAGTATTTGTTTTTAAAAACGTAATCTAATAGATTACTTCTTTAAAGCATCTCTAATTTCTGTTAGAAGGTCAAGCTCGCTTGGCCCTGCTGGAGCCTCCTCTACCGGTGGCTTCTTAGTCTTGTTGTAAGCCTTAACCATTAAGAACATTACAAAACCAACAATAATTAAGTTAATGATTGTGTTGATCCACTTACCATACATAATTGCATTTTCACCTTTAGTAACGGCACCGTCTGCACCAACTACTGCTTCATCAAGTACAACTTTCATATCTGCAAAATCTATTCCTCCTGCAAAGTGACCTACGATAGGCATAATGATGTCTCCTACAAAGCCATTGATTACAAGACCCAAAGCTGTAGCCATAATTACCGCAACTGCAAAATCAATCACGTTGCCGGTCATTATAAAATTCTTAAATTCTTTTAACATGTCATTTAGTTTATTTAGTTAATAATTAGTCTAAAGATAACAAAAAATATCTTTTGTTAATAAAAGCCTAACTTAGTATAAATATTAAGGAAAATTTACCGAAGAACGACGCGTTTTACCCGTTGAGAGACTGCAGTAAGCAGTTCGTATGAGATGGAGTTTATTTTTGTCGCCAGAGCAACTGCCGAAATTTCTTCCCCAAAAACTGTGACATCATCCCCTTCTTCACAGGGAATATTACTTATATTAATCATAAGCATGTCCATACACACATTGCCTATAATAGGTGCTTTTTCCCCATTTACAAATACATAACCTACGCCATTGCCAAAAGCTCTAGAAATCCCATCAGCGTGACCTATTGGGAGAGTAGCAATACGTTCCATAGTTTTTGATTGATAAGCACGATTATAACCTACGCTGTCTCCGGGTGCAATGGTGTGTATTTGCGAAATGACCGTTTTTAATTGTGCCACAGGCATAAGATGCGCATCTTCAGTATCCGTATTGCCATAGCCGTAAAGTCCAATACCGGTGCGCACAACATCAAATTGTGCTTCTGGATAATTGAGTATTGCTGAGGTATTGCTTTGATGTAAAAACGGGGTATAATCTAGGTGCGGTAGGAGTTGGTCTGCTACATTTTTAAAAGCAGTGATTTGATTCTGGGTAAATTCTTTTTCCTTTAAGTCTTCACTAGCAGTAAGGTGAGAAAATAAAGAAGCTACTTTTAGTATTTGGTTTCCTTCTAATTCGGTAGTGAGATAGTCTAGGTCTTTCTTAGCGAATCCTAGTCTGTTAAGACCGGTATTAAATTTGAGATGAACGGGATAGTGTTGTTGTGATTTTGCTTTCGCGAAAGCGTAAAAAGCTTCAAAAACTCGTTTGCTATATAAACTGGGTTCAAGACATTTTTCTAGTAGGAGTTCAAAATTATCGGGTTGTGGATGCAATACTAAAATGGGGCTAGTAATGCCTGCTTCTCGCAAAGCAGCTCCCTCACTGGTATAGGCCACGGCAAAGTAAAATACCCCTAGCTGTTCCAACTCTTGTGCCACGGCCACCGCATCGCTGCCATATCCAAAAGCCTTTACCACTGCCATCATCTTAGTCCCTGGCGCTACTCTACTTTGCAAGTAGGCATAGTTATGACGCAGGGCAGGAAGGTTGATTTCTAGACGGGTCACACCCATATACTAATTTACTTTTTTAATATTTTCCGAAGGATTGTCTTGAGAGAGTTCCTTTGGGTCCTCCACCTCCATTTTCTTGAGGCGGTCGCGCAGCATTGCCTTAAAATAAGCCGCTCTACTTAGAGGTTCATATTCTTTGTTTTCTCCTAGGAGGACCAGATTGTCATTCTTGGCTTTTCTATAACTGTATTGCGCTAGATTACCGGTACGGGTGCATACCGCATGTACTTTAGTAACATACTCGGCCGTGGCCATAAGCGCAGGCATAGGACCAAAAGGATTGCCTTTAAAATCCATATCCAATCCAGCTACGATTACTCTAATCCCACGATTAGCAAGATCATTACAAACCTGTACTATCTCATCATCAAAAAACTGAGCCTCATCAATACCTATTACATCGCAATCATCTGCCAGGATAGGAATATTTGCTGCCGCAGGAACAGGTGTAGAACGTATCTCATTAGAGTCGTGAGAGACAACCATATCTTCATCATAACGCGTGTCTACAGTAGGTTTGAAAATCTCAACCTTTTGTTTTGCAAATTGGGCACGTTTAAGCCGGCGTATCAATTCTTCTGTTTTACCAGAGAACATAGAGCCACAAATTACCTCAATCCAACCGAATTGCTCTTTATGATTTACTGTATTTTCGAGAAACATTTTGTACTTTTCAAGACCAAACTTACTGAAGGCTCTTTGGAGCCAAAAAGTAAATGTAAATGTATCAAAAACATACGTATTCTAGACGTATTAATAGAAAGTTATGAAGAAATCCCTTAAAGAAGAACTCGTAAGTCTTGCACATCGCATATTGCAATTAAAAGAGGGAACCTCCTATGAACAAATGACAGAAGATGCGAGAGCAGTGTATGAAAAACTGACCATACTTGCTTATGCCGAAAAAATGGAAAAAGCACACTTACCAACAATAGGTCTAGGAAAAGTAGAAGAGGCTATAGCAGACCTTGAAGGACAAGGAATTATTGAAGAAATGCCCGTGGCATCACCCAGCCTAACCGATATTGCGACGCCTCATAATGAGAAGTCTACAGAAGATCGCACTGATTACCAGCACAGACCGGACGGCACACTCTTTAACGAAGATGAACCTGTGCACGAAGCTGTTATAGAAAAGATAAAAGATATGGTGGCAGAGATGCCCCCAGAAGCTGCTGCTATAGATCAATTGTTAGAGACTATTGAACCTAAGAACTTTCAAAAAAATGATATGTTTGATATCGCAGGAGAATATGCGCAAACACCCATTTTTGAACCTGTTGTTGCAGAAGAAGAGAAGCCTAAGAATTTAAATGATCGTCTTAAAGCAGGCCTTAAAGTGGGACTGAATGATAAGCTTGCTTTTGTAAAACATTTATTTGATGGTAATACTGAGGATTATGTTAGAGTTGTAAGTCAGCTAGAGACTTTTACGACTTTAGGAGAAGCACAGGATTTTGTTAGTCAAATGATAAAACCTGATCACGGGAATTGGGAAGGCAAAGAAGAATACGAAGAGCGATTTATGCAAATTGTTTCCAATAAGTTTGAGTAACCAACCTAACTAAAAATATGAAAACCCAGCGCATTCTCTATTGGATAGCGACGCTTATTGTATGTGGTGTCTTTATCTACTCTGCTCAGATGTATTTTAGAAATACAGAAATGGTTCAAGGTTATTTTGAACATCTTCATTATCCGTCTTATGTTGTTATCCCGCTCGCTATTGCAAAACTAGTGGCGGTAGTGATGGTATTATGGCGCGGCGTGCCTTGGATGACAGAATGGGCCTATGCTGGATTGTTTTTTGATGCTGTTCTGGCTTTTGCAGCACATACAAATGCGGCCGATGGAGGCTATTTATTTTCCTTAATTGCACTTATTGCTATTCCTATATCTTACTTTTTAGGCAAGAAAGTACGCCCTATGTATGAGTAAATTATATATTGTTCCTACACCCATTGGCAATCTTGAGGATATGACCTTAAGAGCCATACGCATCCTAAATGAGGTAGACCTCATTCTAGCAGAAGACACACGAACTAGCGGGAAATTGCTCAAGCATTATAAAATAACGACGCAAATGGTATCGCATCATATGCATAACGAGCATCAGACTGTTGCTAGTATGGTACAACGGATACAGGTTGGAGAAACCATTGCTTTAATTAGTGATGCGGGAACACCTGCCATTTCTGATCCGGGATTCTTGTTAACTAGAGCTTGTGTAGAAGCAGGTATTGATGTTGATTGTTTGCCAGGCGCTACTGCCTTTGTTCCTGCACTAGTGAATAGTGGCTTACCCAACGACCGTTTTATCTTTGAAGGGTTTTTACCTGTAAAAAAAGGGAGACAAACCAGATTTAAAACGTTGGCAGAAGAAACGCGCACTATGATTTTTTATGAATCTCCCCATAAACTAGTAAAAACCCTTGGTCATTTTCAAGAATATTTTGGAGAAAACAGGCAGGTTTCGGTTTCTAGAGAGATTACAAAATTGCATGAAGAAACGGTGCGTGGAACTGTAAAGGAGGTATTGGCCCATTATACCCAAAAACCCCCTAAAGGAGAAATCGTAGTTATCGTAGGAGGTAAAAAATAATATACTGGAGCTCCTAAGTATCTCCCTATGAGAGCTTGGTTTACCCACAATGAAATGATGCTTTAGAATTGTAGGTTTTGCCTTTACAAAAGCGGTATTTTAAAATCTATATTTTGCCGAAAGAATAAGATTTCTTCCTGGTGCAGAAATTCCAGAAGAGTAAGTTCTATACAGTTGATCTGTGATGTTTTCTAGGGCACCATTGAGTATCCAATTTTTATTAATCTCATATTGCCCAGCGAGATTGACCGTATACCAGCGTGGCGAAAAGGGATTCCCGTTTGCATCCGTAGCAAAAAGATGACTATTGTTTTGCTGGCTTGGCGCAAGTTGGTCAAAATTGAACTGCCCGTTATACTCTAGAAAAGCATCTAGTTTCCACTTGGATTTTGTAAAGGTTAAATGCGTATTTCCGAACAAAGGAGATACGTGACGCACAGGAGAAAAAGTACCGTCTTCCTCGTTTTGAATACCATCGGTAATATTGAGTTGCGAAGTGAGTTGTAGGTTTTTACTGAGGTTTGCTTGCAAACCTAATTCAATACCTAAAATCTCTGCATTTGCAGCATTTTGAATCGCCTGCACATTACTGAGTTCGCCTTGAAACTCGATTTCTGTTTCTCCATTAATAGCGAAGTCTCGTCTTACCAAAGCATCTTGTAATAAGGAATAGAAAAAGTTTGCTTGGAATGTAAGCCTCTTCTTAAAATTAAGATTGAATCCTATTTCATAATTAAAGGCATATTCTGCTTTGAGATCGATGTTAGGCACAACCACAGAGCCAGGCTCACTGTCAAACACCTTTCCAATATCATCTATATTAGGCGCTCTAAAAGCAGTAGAGAAGTTTGTATTGAAACCTACAATAGGTGAAGGTTTATAGGCTATGCCTATACTTCCCGTTACATTGCCAAAATCTTGACTCGTAATATTTTCAAAAGGAAAGTTAAAGAAACGGTTATTATCGGTAAAATCTTGAGTAATAAAGATGTGATTATATCGAAGCCCTCCTGTTAAGCTGGTTCTAGGACTAAGCGCTAGTTGTGTGCTGGCATAGGCTGCTAGGGATTGCCAGGTCGATCCATCTGGATAACGAGCGGCACTGTCTTCTGTATCACCAGTGATGATATTGGTTTGCTGCCCAATACTACTTACCCCATTGTAAACGTATTCTAATCCATAAAAGAGTTTATTTTTAGAACTCTTAAGGTCTTTGGTAAAGTCTACTGCTGCAGTAATGCCATCTACTTCCTCATCGGTTTCAAAAAGGGTGTTTTCTCCAAAACCACGCACATTGCGGCTCTCTTCATTACGTTGATAGGATGCCGTTGCTTTAGCCCGGTCGTACCAAACACCATTCCCTTCTTTATTGGCCTGTAGACTTGCTAAAAACCAAGTTTGTGGACCAAAAAACCACTCTGCATCTCTAAACTGTCCGTCATTATCTCTGCGGATTAAACGGTCGTATCTGTTATAGTCAGAAGTAGTAGAATAAATTAAATTGAGATTAAAATCCCACTTGGCATTAGGCACAAATCTAACTTTCTGATTAATGCTGTAACTACTAAAACCTGTACTCACCTGAGTCAATGGGTCATCATTTTGCACAACGGTATCTACACCGTCTATACGTTGTACAAATTCATTGCGTAAATAATCGTCTGGGCCATTGGAGCCTTGTCGCTGGTCATCATAGTCTGAATAACTGGCACTGGTGAAAAATGCCCATTTTTTTGCACCGTAACTTAGATCAAAGTGACTTGTTTTTTCTTCATTAGCAGAGCTGTATCGAACGATAGCATTCCCGCTAAGTTGTCTAGGGGTTTTTCCTGCGATTTGTGGTGTTTTTGTATAGAAATTCATCACACCACCCACAGCATCACTCCCATACACCACAGATCCCGGGCCTAAAATAACTTCTGTGCGATCTATTGCAAAGGGGTCTATAGAAATAATATTCTGAACATTACCTCCTCTAAAAATGGCAGTGTTAAAACGTATTCCATCAAGTGTAATCAATAATCGATTTGTAGAAAACCCTCTAATAAGCGGGCTTCCACCTCCTAATTGGCTTTTTTGCACAAATACCTGACCACTACTTTCTAATAAATCTGCACTGGTTTGTGCATTGGCAAAGGCAATTTTTTCTGAGTTGATACTCACTATTTTTTGAGGTACGTTTCTGGAAGATTGCGCAAATTTTGAAGCCGATAAAACAATTTCATTCAACTGGTTTTCAAGCTGTTTTAGAAACACTTTATTGCCGTAAATAGCAATCTGTGCTTTGGTGTAACGTACCTCTTTATGGGCGACCTCTGAGAATATTATTTCTTCCGCTTTCGCGAAAGCAGAAATATCTGCAATCCCATCAAAATCTGTAAGGGCACTTATTGACTTATCTTGATTAAATAGAGCAACACCTATTATGGGTTCGCGTGTGTCTATGTCAAGGACGGTAACTTTTTGAGCAAAAGCATTGCTAACGGTAAGTAGGAGAAGAAGCGTGACAATGCGCATTTACAGAAATATCGTATTTAGTACCACTAGAGAGCGAGGCTGTTTAAAACCGTGCAAATGTACTTCATAATACTGTAACATAAGATGAAGAAAAGCACTACGTTCTTTTTGGTTGAGTTTGATTTGAGATAAGGTATCAAAATTTGTGCCTAAGAGGGTTTTTAATAGAGAAATCCGGGCATCATTATAGCAATTACTATGAAGTGCCATAGACTCAAATGTGCCTTCTAATAGATTAAAAAAAGGCAAATCCTTACTAGTGGTATCAGGATAAAAACCTAAATGTTGGGTGAGATTAAGCAAAAACAGCAAATGAAAATTGGCAATCTCTGTGCTTGTATCTAACCAAATGGTTGTGAATTCTAAATATTGGAATAGCGTATTATTTTCTTCTTCCTCTTGAATGGAACTTCGTAATATTTCTGATAGGAATAATACAATAGATGATTTTACAACATCTGTATGCAAAGATTGAAAATGATAAGTGACTTTTGCTTCTTTTAGACTTTCCAGGGTTCCTTTGTTCTTATGAATGGCTTCTAATTCTAAATGAGTAAGCGGTTGAAAGAGGGAAGTGCGCAACTTTCCTTTTCTTGATTTGAGGATATTACGAAGTAAATAAGATTTTAAGCCGGAAGATTGCGTAAAACACTTGACAATGAGGTCGCCTTCGCCATATTTTATAGAAGAAATGACAATTGCTTTGGTTTTGATAAGCATTATCTAATAATCATAAGTTTAGCAATCTGCGTTTCTTCTGCTAACGGTCCTGTTATAAGGATGAGATATACTCCAGAAGCTACACGATGCCTTCCGAAGGCTCTAGTGTCCCAAGTTATGCTTCCGCCTGTTGTGTTTTCTTCATGCACCAGATTCCCTACAATATCAGTAATCTTCACATTAGTATTAGCGGTTAATCCTTCTATTCTAACTTCTCCTCCAAAACTTGGTCTAACAGGATTTGGGAATACAACAACGTTTTCTAGATCTTCGGCAGGCGCTGTCTGATCGCCTTGAAAGGCAACAAGACCTCTTATGGTTCCAAAATATACCGTTCCAGTTTCTTCATCTATAGCTATATCTTGAACATTATTTGATGGCAAAGGAGAATTTGAGGTTGTAAAATGCTGAAGTGTTTCTTGACCGTTTGGAGAAAAATAAAACACCCCAGAATCTGTGGTTGCAACCCATTTATTATTAGCCCCATCTGTAAGAATATCTGTAACTACCTGATCATTTAATAATTCCTGTGCTAAGCCATCTTGTTCAATAATAATAGCATTAGTAGTTACTTGTCCTTCTTCAAATATAGACGCAGGCGAAAACAGTAGCCTTAACCCTAGTCGTGTACCAATCCATAGTGTCCCGTTTTGATCAAATTCTAAAGATCTAATATCATCAATAGGTAAATTGGCGCCACCATCTTCTCCAAAAAGGCGTGCTACTTCATTGGTTGCTGGGTCAAATCCTAAAATGCCACTATTACTAGAGGCTAAATATACTTTGCCATCTGGAGCTACTACAATATCGTCACTTCCTAAAACACTAGTTGGGTCTGCAAGAATATTTTCAAAACTTATGGGTGTAAACTGCCCTCCTGGTGAAAGCCTATGAATAGTGTTTTCTCCTCTTGCATTTGCAATCCATAAATTACCTTCTCTGTCAAACGCGGTACTGTTCATTCTAACATCGTTTGTTGTGGTTGGAACAGGTTCAAAAGTACTATTGTTTTCGTCGAATAAAATTAGTGGTACATCTTCACTTAATTCAAGAACCCCATCTCTAAAAGAACTAACATAAACTTGGGCGGCATTCCTGGGATTTATTGTTAGGTGTGTTAAATTTCTTGCGCCCAAAAGTTGATTGGGAGGAGTATTTTGCCAGCCTAATTCAGAAAATTTACTGATTCCCTGTATTTTAAGAGGATTTGGATTATAAGACACTGTATAATCTCCAAATACAGCATAGACCACGCCAGGTGAAGAAGCTAAGTTGAAGATGGCATTTTCAAGAGGTCCATTTGGAAGTATTTGGTTAATTTGAGAGGTGTCTTCTAATACAATTCTCACGATTCCAGACCCCGCTGTAGCAAGAAACAAAACACCATTTTCGATAACAGAGGCTCTATAGTTATTATTGAAACCTTGGATATTATTAAAGGAATTAATTAAACTACCATCAGGATTATGGACAACAACATTACCCGGATAAACAATACTCAAAAATTCTTCATTAGGTTGTAAATCTGTTATCGCCTCAGGAAATTGTAAAAAAGAACTAAAATTAATTCCATCTGACGATTGTAATACTTGATTACCAGTAACTAAAAACAACGAGTTATCTAAAGATGAGATTCCTTCAAAAACCCCATTAAATACCGTTGTCCAATTGTTAAAATCAATAATATTTGTATTGCCAACTAAAGCTCTACGAAGACTTCCCTCTGTACTAGCAGCATAGATATAATCATCAAGGATTGCAGTTTCGGTTATATTGATCTGAGCTCCATTATCCCCTATAAAATAAGTGTCATCAAACTCCAATTGACCTAAGTCATAGAGTGAAATCCCAAAACCTGTGGATATATAGGCAAATCCATTAAATTCATTAAAATGATTAATGCGCTTGCGATCTGGAGAAATAGAAGGCCTATTAAAAATATCAATAACAGTAATAATATTAGTGCTATTTCCTACAACCACATCCATAACTCCGTTTTCATACCCTATGAGTAAAGTATCAAATGTTTCACTAAAGAATATTGAAGAAATAATATTACCTGAGAGTCCATTTACGGTCGTAAGTGTTCTTATGGAGCCATCGAAGGTTGAAAATATGAAAACAGCATTCTCAGAAGCGCCATAAACTCTTCCATTGCCCTCGACAATGTCTCCCACTTGATTAAAAGAAAAGTGACCCACCCAGTCTTCAGTAAAATCCTGAGCATTACTGTTCGAAAAGCTCCCAAGAAGGAGGATAAAAATTATATTCTTAAAAATTTTCATTTGCTACTATAGAACCCGCTAAAAGTACAATTATTGCCTTGTATAAAAAATGTTCTGGGGCAATCATTACAAGAAGAACGCTTTCGCAAAAGCGCACAAAAAAAGGCAACCCTAAGACTGCCTTCCTTTATTCTAAGATAATACGGGTATTTAAACCACCCCTTGCGCTAGCATGGCGTCTGCAACTTTGACAAATCCAGCTACATTAGCTCCTTGCACATAATCTACATAGCCATCTTCTTGAGTCCCGTAGGCTACGCAAGCAGCGTGTATGTCTAACATAATACCGTGTAGTTTTTGATCTACTTCTTTTGCAGTCCAATTGAATCGCAAACTGTTTTGAGACATTTCTAATCCAGAGGTAGAAACACCACCTGCATTAGATGCTTTGCCCGGAGAGAACAGGATTTTTGCTTTATGGAATACAGCAATAGCTTCTGGGGTAGAAGGCATATTTGCTCCTTCTCCTACACAGATACATCCATTATTCACTAGGGTCTGTGCATCATTACCGTCTAATTCATTTTGTGTTGCACATGGTAATGCAATGTCACAAGTGATTTCCCAAGGTTTTTGACCTTCGTGATATTCGGCAGAAGGGAATTGAGTTAGATATTCTTTAATACGGCCTCTCTTTACATTTTTGAGGTTCATAACATAGGCAAGTTTGCTAGTATCTATCCCTTCTTTATCATAGATAAAACCTCCGGAATCAGATAAAGTAACAACTTTACCACCTAATTCAATAATCTTTTCTGCAGCGTATTGCGCCACATTTCCTGAGCCTGAAATGACTACAGTTTTACCTTTTATCTCTTCTCCTCTAGTTTTAAGCATACTCTGGGCAAAATACACATTGCCATATCCAGTTGCTTCCGGACGAATTAAAGAACCTCCGTATGACATTCCTTTTCCGGTAAGTACACCAGTAAATTCATTGCGAAGACGCTTGTATTGACCAAACAGGTATCCTATTTCTCTACCGCCTACTCCAATATCTCCAGCAGGAACATCTGTGTTAGGCCCTATGTGCCGAGAAAGCTCTGTCATAAAGCTTTGGCAAAATCGCATTACTTCTGCGTCTGACTTACCTTTTGGATTAAAATCAGAACCCCCTTTACCACCTCCCATAGGAAGGGTCGTTAAGCTGTTTTTGAAAACTTGCTCAAAACCTAAAAATTTAAGAATACTTAAATTAACAGAAGGATGAAAACGCAACCCTCCCTTATACGGTCCTATTGCACTATTAAATTGAACACGATACCCCCTATTAACTTGAATTTCTCCATTATCATCAGTCCAGGTTACTCTAAATAGAATGGTGCGTTCTGGTTCAACCATGCGCTCCAAGAGTTTCTTGTTTTGATATTTTGGGGTCTTTTCAATAAAAGGGATAACAGTCTCTGCAACCTCATGAACAGCTTGCATAAATTCTGGTTCATTCGGGTTGCTTTGAGCAACTTGATCAACAAATTTTTTAATAGAATCTGACATATTTAATAACTATGGTTAGATAATTTTATTTAGTAATACAACGTTATAGTTAGGGGCAAATATAAGCTATCCTCAAAACGAAGGCTAGCTTTTTTTAGTATTCCTAATTAGAGTCTGTTTTTTTTAATAAACTTACGTTTATGGCTCAGTAAAAAGCTGTTTATTTCAGTGTTATTATTGTTTTAGTATATTTGTTAACCTCATATTAACCTACTCTTATGAAAGCCAAACACCTACTATTGGCATTATGTTGTATTTTTTTAACCCATTTAGAGGTTAAGGCGCAACTTGGATTTTCTCACGAAATAGGCGTTATAACTGGGCCTGTAGCATTCCAATCGGACTATGGAGAACGTTTTGATTTTGAAACTAACTCAGGTAATGTTGGTTTTGGATTAGGGATTGTTCACTATATTAATTTTGCATACCGAGCAGATTGTAACTGTTATTCACGAGACACCTATTGGAATGATCACTTTAAAATTCGAAATGAAATTGATTTTCATGTGACTAATTTTGACAATTTTGGCCCCGAGGCTGAGGACAATGATTTTGGAGGACTACGTTTACGTAATCATAGAGGAAAATCTAGTGTTTTTGAAATTGGAACACAAATAGAGTATTTTCCTTTGAGTATTCGTGATTTTCAAGCAGATTCATACAAGTTTGCACCTTATATAAGTTTTGGAGTCCATTTTGTTTCTTTTGATCCAGAAGCTACTAGTGCATTGGCACCAGACGGAAATATTTTTGCAGATGTTGCTAATCCTTTTACAGCAGACCCTACAGATTTTGGACCTGCCTTAATTGAAGCATTTGGCGTAGGGGAAGGTGAAAATGGTACTGGAATAGATACTCGTCAAGGGGAGACTTGGGCAATAACTTGGAGCGCAGGAGTACGATATAAATTAGGGCCTCTTAGTGATTTGCTTGTCGATGCTAGATGGCATTTTTATACTTCAAACTGGGTAGATGGATTAAATCCAGACCCGAGACCTTCCAACAGAGCTAATGATTGGATTTTCTGGTTAAATTTTGGATACATTTATTATTTAGAATAGGGAAGTCTTTTCCTATTACTGCGGCTAGATTCAAGGGAGATATTAAATAATAAAAACTTCTTATTGCAAGGCTTGTTCTAGATCTGCAATAAGATCATCTATGTCTTCAATTCCAACACTCAGTCTAATTAAAGAGTCAGTAATTCCTATTTTTTCTCTTTCTATTTTGGGAACAGAGCCGTGAGTCATGGTTGCAGGATGGCCAGCAAGAGACTCTACACCACCTAGACTTTCTGCAAGTGTAAATAGTTGGAGTTTTCTTACCACACTAATAGCCTCTTCCATGCGCTTCCCTTTTACGCTAAAAGAAATCATTCCCCCATAATCATCCATTTGTTTTTTTGCAATGCGATGGTTTGGATGGTCTTTAAAACCTGGCCAGTATACCATATCTACTTGGGGATGACCCTTTAAAAAATGAGCTACCTTTTCTGCATTCTCGCAATGCCGTTGCATACGAACGTGCAGTGTTTTGATACCTCTAAGCGCAAGAAAACTATCTTGAGGACCACAAATCGCTCCACTAGCATTTTGTATAAAATACAATCTATTGGCTAATTCAGAATTCTTTACAATTAACGCGCCCATAACTAAATCACTGTGACCACCAAGATACTTTGTAACGCTATGCATTACGATATCTGCACCGAGATCTAATGGTCGTTGTAGGTAAGGAGTTGCAAATGTATTGTCTACGGCAAATAGCACATTGTGTTTTTGTGCAGCAGAAGCTATTGTTTTAATATCTATAATATTTAACATTGGATTAGTAGGCGTTTCTATCCAAATTAGTCTTGTGTTAACAGAAAAATACTTTTCAATCTTTGAAGCATCGTTTAAGTCAACATAGTGAAACCGTATACCAAAATCCTCAAAAACTTGACTAAACAAGCGATAGGTCCCACCATATAAGTCTGTTGTTGAGATTACCTCATCTCCGGGTTTTAATAATTTTAGTATTGCATCTATAGCGGCTAGACCTGAGCCAAACGCCATTCCAAAATTACCATTCTCAATACTGGCAAAAGCATTTTCTAACGCATGACGCGTTGGGTTTTTAGCTCTGCTATATTCATATCCTTGATGTTCCCCCGGCGCAGATTGTGCATAGGTGGTGGTTTGATAAATGGGCGGCATTACTGCGCCATATGCCTTGTCAGGTTGCTGGCCACCGTGTATTGTTTTAGTATTGAATTGCATATATATATTGTTAATTTGATAAAAAAAGAGCGTTTAATTTTTAGTAAAACGGCAATCTACTTTATAAAATTAAATTTACCTCTTAATTTTGAAGGCATAAAACATTTGAAAAGTGTTTATGCCCTAAAAGCACGTATCTTACTCCCGTGATAAAACAAATTTTAATTAGTTGCACCATACTATTATGCCTCAGTTGCGAAGAAGAGATTGTTTACACCGTTGAAACTACTCACTTTTCTAGTGACGATTTTCAAGAATGCGAGTATGAGCAATGTCCTGAACTTATTCTGAATTACCCTATATTCTCTAGCCCAGAGCAACTGGATTCAATAGTAAACAACACTATAACAGAATTTCTCATTGAGCGATTAATCTTTCAAGGACAGAATATCTCTTCTGTAAAAGGAGCAGTGGAAATATATTTGTCTAATGCGCAAAATGCCTATCCGGAATCTTCGGTATCTTCTGTGGTGCACGAATTACAAATCGATATAGAAATCGGGTATAGCTCAAATGATATATTAAGTCTGCATTGTGATAGTTATGAGTTTGCTGGCGGGGCTCACGGCATTGGAGCTGTTCGATTTTGGAATTACAATCCCAAGACAAGTCGGCCGTTGGAAAACGAAGCTCTTTTTAAAGATGTTGCGGAGTTTCACGCTTTCGCGAAAGCAAAATTTATCCAAACTCACGGCTCACTAAAGCAATTCTCGTTTGATGATGACAACTATAACTTACCAGACAATATAGGCTTTGACCAAGAAGGAATCATACTCTTTTACAATGTTTATGAGATTGCGTCTTATGCAGATGGCACCTTAGAACTGCGATTTTCTTGGGTAGAAATAGAGGATTATCTGAGCTTCTAAAGAAACTTAGCAAGCATAATACAACAGCCTAGATGTAATCCTTCATGAAAATTATTGAATGCTATCGCGTGTTCTACTTTATTTAAAACACCACCCGTAGTACTTAGGGTATACGCATTAAAATCTTTAAATATGCCCGCTTTATAGTCCTTTTCTAGTTGTTCTACACTAGAAAAAAGGAAGCCTTTTAGTTCTGTTATTCCCTCATTGGATATTGGACCTTTTGGTTTTGTGCCCTTTTTATAGATGTCTATAAAGTCTATAGGAAGATGTGGCGTAAGTCCAGAAAGGCCATAGGTAAGTAACTGTTGCGTTGCAATAGAATGACCTATATTCCACAGGATATTATTGTTAAATCCCTCGGGGATGGTGTTAAGCTGTTTAGGAGTAAAATCTGTAAGGAACTTTTCGAGTTGTTCACGGTTTTTTCTGCAAATATTGAAGCTATAATCCATAGTATGATTTTTTTATAAAAATACCTTTTTTAAAACTTAAAACCCCGAAGTTTGTAGGAGACCAACTCATATATCCTAAATTTTGAAAAAAATATACCACCTTTCCACTTGCAATACCTGTCAACGTATAATAGGAGAAATCAATCCCGGAGCAGATGTAGTTTTACAAGACATTAAAACAGAAACAATAACAGCTGCTCAGCTAGAAGAGATGTATGAGAAAACAGGGAGTTATGAAGCATTGTTTAGCAAGCGCGCACAATTGTATCGCCAGCGAGGATTGAACGAACAAAACCTCACCGAAGAAGATTTCAAAAATCTAATTTTAGAACAGTATACTTTTCTAAAACGACCAGTTATGATGGTTGATAGTGAATTATTTGTTGGCAACAGTAAGAAGGTAGTTGCCGCCGCTGTAGAAGCATTTAATCGTTAGAGATGAGCAAACGGCATTTAGCATTATTAGCAGCCTTTGGTGCTAGCTTTATTTACGGGGTGAATCATTCTCTCGCTAAAGGTTTGATGCCTACTTATATTGGGCCTTTTGGATTTATTATGCTACGTGTTCTTGGAGCGGCTATACTATTCTGGATAACAAGTTTGTTTTTGCCCAAAGAAAAAGTTGACCGCAAGGACTGGGGAAGAATATTCCTATGTGCTGTATTTGGGATGACTCTCAATATGCTTATGTTTTTTAAAGGATTACAACTTTCTACCCCTATAAATAGCGGAGTAGTCATTACACTTGCACCAGTTATTTTATTGGTGCTCTCTGCTATTTTTCTCAAGGAAAAAATCACCTGGTTAAAAGGCTCTGGAATTGCTTTAGGATTGATAGGCGCCTTAGTACTTATACTTTTTGGAGCCAAAACGCAAAGCAATGCCCCTAATATTCCATTAGGGAACACCTTGTTTATTATCAATGCAACGGCCTATTCCATTTATTTGATATTAGTCAAATCACTTACAACAAAATACTCATCAATTACCTTAATGAAATGGCTTTTTCTTATTGCCATATTTACCAATTTACCGGTAGCCTTGCCTGAATTCATGGAAGTCCAATGGACTCAATTACCTCCTAAGGTTATTGGGATAATGGTATTTGTGGTAGTAGGGACCACCTACCTTACCTACCTGTTGAATGTTTTTGCCTTACGCCAACTCAAACCCTCAACCGTAGGAGCCTTTATCTATTTACAACCATTACTTGCAGCTATTGTTGCAATTATTTTAGGCACAGATATTTTAACTACAACCCTAGTGGTGGGAGCAGTTCTTATTTTTATAGGAGTATATCTGAGCACAAGAAGAAAGTCTGTGGTAGACTAAGCCTCCGTTTTAATCTAATAACGATAATTTCTCTCGGCCTTGAAGAGGCCAAAAAATTGTACAAGAGCAATTCTTTTATGATATGCCTAGATAATATCGTAAGAACCCATAGACGCAATAGGTATATGGGCTCTTTTTTTAAGTCGTATTAGAAGTTATAGGGAAGCAACAACCTCTGCAGGTTCTGCGCGTAACTTGTAATCTTCTTCAATAAAATCATAAGCAATACTGCCGTCTTGATTTACAATATAGGTGGCTGCTATAGGCAATTCATTAGACTGCATTCCTTGACTTTTTTCTAAATCTATTCCAAACTGCTTGTATAAAGACACTAGATTTTGTGGCAATTCGTAAACAAGACCTAGCGCTCTTGCTACTTCATTGTTTGCATCCGTGAGTATATCAAAATTCAATGCATTTTTCTCAGTGGTAGACAGGCTGTTGTCTGGAGATTCTGGAGATATAGCAATTAGTTTAGCACCTTTTGCTTCTATTTCTGGAAGTTTTTCTTGCAAGGCTTTCAGTTCAATATTACAATAAGGACACCATCCACCGCGGTAAAATGCGAGTACGACTTTGTTATTCTTTAAAACTTCTTGAATATTCACCGCTTCTCCTTGTGCATTGGGTAAGACTATTTGAGGAATTGAGTCTCCTTTTTTAGTTGCGTTTTGGCTTATTTTAGAATTTTCTAGAGTAGCGATAGCATCTTTCATTATTAATTGAGCGTCTGCTGGAATTCTACTCGCACTTTGCTGTGCGTGAGCAGATAATTGTTCTGTTAATGTCATAATATTATATTTAGAAGTATTTGGTCTTCTGTAAAGAGCACTGCTTACATGATTTCACTCTAATTGTTTAAGGGGTTAGGCCTTTAGGAACTTGACCGTGAGCTCTCATATCTTCTTTAGTGAGTACTTTAAAATCTTTTGTTTTATGAGCTGTATCAAATAAAGGTCGTAAAGCTTCGGGAAGTGCACAGGTTTTCCGTGTTGTAAGATCTATCCAGCCTCCCTTCATCATACCACGAGCGAGGTTTCTGCCTTTATGATCATAAAAATTATGTCTAAATTCAAAGAACATGCCATCTTCACTGGCACCTCCCAATTCAAAGGTTACCTTGATAGGTTTTCCTTGAAAAGCTTCTTTAAAGAAGAACAACTGTTCCTGAAAAACAACAGGACCAACATTATGATCTACCATTTCTTTCTGACTCATGCCGTTTTCTATCATAAACCCCATACGTGTGTGAGACATAAAGTTTACATAGGCTGAGTTAGCAAGATGACGATTAGCATCTATATCACTCCATCTAATATCAAATTCTTTAAAGTACATAAAGCTCAAGTTCCTTGTATAATTAATAGGTTAAATATACATTAGACTTCTAGAAAACCGACTACTTACATGCCACTAATTTCATCTCGTTTTAGGGCAAAAGGGATGTTTAAAAACACTCACTTTTCCACCATTTACTCTGCAAAGTTAAGAAGGATTAATGGTGTCTTACAGGAGCGCGAGCGTATTGCATTGCCAGATGGAGATTTTCTGGATATTGATTGGAGTATTGCGCTTCCCGCAGCTTCAGGACAGTTTTCTCAAAAAGCAACTAAGGTGGCCCTGCTTTTCCATGGCCTAGAAGGCAATGCGCAACGTACTTATATGTTAGGGATGGCAAAATTGCTTAATCAACACGGGTATGATGTTGCTGCTGTTAATTTTAGAGGCTGTAGTGGGGAACAAAATAATTTATATCGTTCCTATCATAGTGGTGAGACAGAAGACATTCGTTTTGTGATTAATACTATTATAAACAGAGGACAGTATGAAAATCTGTGTCTATATGGCATAAGCTTAGGAGGAAATGCGGTGCTTAAGTATTTAGGGGAGAAAAAAGACATTCCGCAAGCGCTTAAAGGCGCTGTGGCAGTTGGGGTTCCGGCAGACCTGAAAGCCTCCTTAGAACAACTCACAAAAAGAGAAAACTGGGTATACAGAACTTCTTTTTTGTTTGATTTAAGACGCAAATATCGCAAGAAAATGCCGCAGTATCCTAAGCGATTAACGTGGGAAAACTATCATAAGATTACGTCATTGAAGACCTTTGATGATTTATATACTGCACCAGCGCATGGCTTCAAAGATGCGTTAGATTATTATGCACAGGCCAGCAGCTTTCAATACATCCCGGAGATTGAGATTCCTACTTTAGTTCTCAATGCAAAAAACGACTCCTTTTTACATGGAGATTGTTATCCTTACGCTTTCGCGAAAGCTTCTAAAACCCTTTTCCTAGAAACTCCAAAACATGGAGGTCACGTAGGCTTCTATCAAGCAGGAGATTTTTATTATAATGAAGAACGTGCCCTCGAATTTTTTGAGGAAACCCTCGCATAAAATAAGGGATAATGCTATCTTAGATCCCTTATTTAGAAAGTAGATATTATGAAATTGACACACATTTTTACAGCACTGGTTCTTGTTACATTTTTAGCTTCTTGTGGAGGGGATGAAAAGAAAGGAACAGAAGAAAAAGTAACCTTAGGTTCTAAAAAGAGTACAAAAAAAGATGCTAATAAGGTAAATCTTGCTTTAACAGGAAATGACCTAATGAAGTTTGATAAATCAGAATTTACGGTAAAAACGGGCCAAGAAATAACGCTTACTCTGCGTCATATAGGGAAGGGAGATATAAAGATTATGGGGCATAACTTTGTGCTTTTAAAAGAAGGTGTTGTAATTCCTGCTTTTGCGGCTAAAGCAGCCGCTTCTGGTCAAAAAGAAGATTGGATTCCAGAAGGAGGAAAAGACGTAATTGCGCACACTAAGATGCTGGGTGGAGGGCAATCTACCTCAGTAACCTTTACGGCTCCTGCAGCAGGCACCTATGACTTTGTGTGTAGTTTCCCTGGCCATTCGGGTCTGATGAAAGGGAAGTTTATTGTGGAGTAATTAATAATGGCAGATTTTATTGCAGATTTTATAAGAGAGATAATTATGCTCTACCCTGGAGCATTATTGAGATACTTATTCTTGCATAAAAAATACTCTTTTAAAGAGATCACAGAACAAGATACAATTTGGAATTTTCTTTTAAGTCTTTTTATTATAGGTGTTATTGTTTTAACGGTTGGGCATTACTCTAGATAAACCCATCACTCTTCACATAAGCATCAATCACACGTTGTTCTCCTTCCTTACCTTTGATAGAATTGCCGTGTTCCATTCCTAATACCCCTTCAAAACCACGAGAGTGGATATATTTAAACACATTTTTATAGTTAATCTCACCAGAAGTAGGTTCATTGCGTCCTGGATTGTCTCCTATCTGGAAATAAGCAATCTCATTCCAACATTGCTCAATATTAGGCAGCAGGTTTCCTTCTTGAATTTGCTGATGGTAGATATCAAATAAGATTTTGCACGAAGGACTATTAACCGCTTTACAGATTTGATAGGCTTGTGGAGATTCTGATAAGAATAGCCCCGGATGATTTCTAAAGTTTAAGGGTTCCAATACCATAACCAGACCGTGCGTTTCAAGAATTGCACTTGCTTGTTTTAAGGTTTCCACCACATTTGCCGTTTGATAGGCCATATTCTGACGTAAATCTACGTGACCAGGGACTACGGTCATCCATTTTGCATTCACTCGTTTTGCAACGGTAATGGAACTTTTTATATCGGCCAAAAATTCATCGCGCCAGGCTTGTTTGCCGCTAGCGAGATTAGGGTCTGTCCAGTAAATTTTATGGGCGACAAAAACACCCATTGTCATCCCTAGTTTTTTCATTGTGGCCGCCATGGCTTCCTGTTGCGCGACAGGGCGATTGCGCATCTCATTATCTTCAAAGGCAGTAAAACCTTGTGCCGCCATAAACTCCAATTGAGCTATCGGGTCATCACCAGCAAGCTCCTTGAACATTCCAATATGTGGCGCATATTTTAAGTTAAAGCTATGCTTTTTGTAGGGAGGGTAAACAGTTGTGCTTTTCGCGAAAGCGTCATGAATCCCCAAACTTCCTAAACCCAAAAAGGAACCTGCTAGGGCTCCTTGTTGTATGAACTTTCTTCTTTTCATAATAATTTCCGCGAAGGCGGAAATCGCATCCACCTATTGTTAAGCATTATTGATTTTAATAGTCTTTCATTCTATGTTGGAATATATTGAAACTCCAAGGCAGCAATCTCACCCACCTCTTTTTACATGGGTTGTTTGTTCAAAGTGTTATCCGATACCTAAAGGGAGTAGGCTTTACCTCCTGTAGCATCCTCTACAGAAAGGCAACCTACTTGTTGTCCAGGTATAGGCTCATAAGCCAGTACATTTTCACCTATCTCCTCTGAAGTTTGCCATCCCCAAACTGTCATCCCACGTACTTGTCCAAAAAGTTGATTGCAAGCAAGATCAGTATCCATAGTGGCATTAGGGTTTTTGTCAAAAGCTTGGTAAAACTCACCAGCTCTTATGTCAAATCCTTTTTGCTCCTCTTCAGAAACGCTTAAGTATTTAGAAAG
>JALZVV010000117.1 GCA_023299935.1 Dokdonia sp. | reverse complement strand
GCTAAAACAGGAGATAAGAAAGGTGCAATTAAGGCAGCTAAGGCATCTCTTGCCGGAGCTACAACTGCTGGAAACACAGATTATGTAAAGCTTAATAAAGATTCATTAAAAGAGTGGGGAGCAAAATAATAATGCTTTTTACACTTTCGTGAAAAATAGAAACGCCCGCACAACTGCGGGCGTTTTTTTATGGTCGTGATTATGAGTCTCCCTGAATTTATTTAGAGGTCACATAGTTTAGTTATTGCCGCGAGTTAGTTATGTGATGCTGAAACGAGTTCAGCGTGACGAAGGCCGTCACCTTGAATTTATTTAGAGGTCACATAGTTTGGTTATTGCCACGAGTTAGTTGTGTGATGCTGAAACAAGTTCAGCATGACGATGGCCGTCACCTTGAGTTTATTTAGAGGTCACATAGTTTAGTTGTTGCCACGAGTTAGTTGTGTGATGCTGAAACAAGTTCAGCATGACGATGGCCGTCACCCTGAATTTATTTCAGGGTCTCAAAAGTGAAGGATTTTGAATCTATTATGAAGGATTGGACGGAGCTTAATGAATAAAACTAATGCACTCTCATCACCTTTAAAATCTCCTCCCCATTCTTAGTACCTATAAAAAAGTGCTTCCCTTTTTTGCTAGGAATAAATAGAGCAGGGCCGGGTTTGGTGTTGAGGAATAGTCCACGAGAGCCATATCGATACCCTATGCCAGAAGCAAGAGAAAGGCTAGTGATTTCGGCTTTAGACAGCTCTAAGTCTTTAAGATTGACTTTGCGTTTGAGTAATCCTATGCCAAATTTCGCGAAAGCGTACTCCTCTGTAACCGTAATCGTTAACTGATAAAAGAGTAGGGTAGGTAGTATTAAAAGTACACCTATGAGTATGGCTATATCTAAGGGAATAGGTTTGCTTCCCCATTGATAGATGCCAGCCAGTATAATTTGCCCACCCATAATGATAAAAATGAGCACTAGCCACCAGAGGGATTGGGTTTCTTTATACAGTACTTTGGACATCGCCATCTGGTTTATTAGACATCGTACTTTGAATCATAAACGCGATACCAATCACTAAGGCACTGCCTATTAAATTCAACCATAGATATGGGAACTGTATGTATTCAAAATGAATCAAGCTGTAAAACACAATAATTATGGCTTGAGTAATCAAGGCTGCAATAAAAACTGCATTTCCTTTGACATATTTAAAAAAGAAAGCGAGTAGGAATATCCCTAAAATATTACCGTAAAATATAGATCCTATAATATTAACGAGTTCTATTAAGTTTTCAAAAAGGCTGGCTGTACAGGCAACGATAATGGCGAGCACTCCCCACATTAATGTAAAACCCTTAGTGGCTTTTACATAGTGAGCATCGTCTTTACCTTGTTTATTCCTTCGATATAAATCTATGGCTGTTGTTGCACCCAAAGCATTAAGCTCTGAAGCGGTAGAGGACATGGCAGCAGATAGAATCACTGCAAGTAATAATCCAATAAGACCTGTTGGGAGATTGTTTAGGATAAAGTGGATAAAGACATAATCCTTATCGTTAGTTTCTACCGTAGTATCTGCTTTTATGATAATTGCTTTAGCTTGTTCTCTTAGGTCTTTGTCATCTTTATCAAATTTTGCCAAATACGAGTAGGTCTTTCCATCCTTTTCATACACATCTTTGCCAGGATTTTCTACAAGATTTAAAGCCGCTGCCCTACGATAACGCAGGTTAAGCGCTAGTTTCTTTTCTATCTCTTTGTACTCGGCGGCATATTCAGAATTGTAAACCGCTTCTGTCGCAACAGGATTAAAATTTGCTGGCGTGGCATTAAATTGATAAAACACAAAGACCATTACCCCAACAAGGAGAATAAAAAATTGCATTGGGATTTTGAGGAGGCCATTAAAAATAAGCCCTAAGCGCATTTCTCTTACATTCTTTCCAGATAAATACCGTTGTACCTGGCTTTGGTCTGTACCAAAATAAGAGAGCATTAAAAAAGTACCTCCTAGAATTCCTGTCCATACTGTGTATCTATTGTTGAGGTCAAAGGAGAAATCCAGTAAATCCATACGTTCTCCAGCCCCTGCAATGGATAAAGCATCTGTAAAGGAAACTTCTTCAGGAAGGTAATCTAGAATTAAAAAGAAGGCAATAAACATCCCTACAAAGATGATAGCCATCTGCTGTTTTTGGGTCACACTTACCGCTTTTGTGCCTCCAGAAACAGTGTATAAAATGACAATAAGACCTATTCCTATATTGAGCATTGTAAGGTCCCAACCTAGGACGGCAGATAAGATAATTGCAGGCGCATAAATCGTGATTCCTGCTGCCAGACTACGCTGTATTAAAAATAGTATGGCTGCTAAAGAACGGGTTTTTAAATCAAAACGCCCTTCTAGATACTCGTAGGCAGTATATACTTTAAGCTTGTGATAGATGGGTATAAATACTAGACAGATAATAACCATGGCAATAGGCAGTCCAAAATAAAACTGCACAAACCCCATGCCGCTATAAAAACCTTGTCCGGTAGTCGATAGAAAAGTAATCGCACTCGCTTGAGTTGCCATAACAGATAAACCTACCGTCCACCATTTAGAACTATTACCGCCACGTATATAATCTTCTACATTCTTACTGCCTTGTGTTTTATATACACCAAAGAGTACAATAAAAATAAGCGTACTCGCAAGAACAACCCAGTCTAAAATTCCCATATTAACTGAATTGAGTCATTAACAGATAAAACAAAATAAAATACACAAGATTAGCCACTAATACAATGGTATATGACTTCTTCCAAACATATTTAGACTCTTTTTCCATGCTTATTGCTTGATCGTTTGTGTATCATTTTTACCTATGGACAACATATTTGCAAATAAGCGATAGGCTCCTGCAACTCCAGCCGGTAATTCTCTAAAGAAACTCAGTCCCGTATAGATATAGTGTCCTTCACCGTATTGAGCAACTAGCAAACTACCATCTTTTGCATCTTCGCCTTTATCATTCATTGATAAAATGGGGGTGTATTCACTTGCCCATTCATTTGGAAAATACAAGCCACGTTCTTGGGTCCATCCTTTAAAGTCTTCTTGCCCTAGTTCATTTGGGAAGTTCATAATAGGGTGGTCTTTTGCTAAGATACGCACGTCACTATACTCATCTGTCACACGGTCTCTTGAGAGTTTCATTGGGTAAGGCGCTCCAATTTTTGTATTTCCCCATCGTCCACTAGTGTTGTATTGCGCAATCATCGTTCCTCCTTGTTTTACATAGTCTAAGAGTAACGGTTGTGCTTGTTGCATCTCATCTACCACATTATAGGCGCGTATCCCAACTACGACAGCGTCAAATTGCTGTAAGCGTTCGGCAGTGACTTCTTCGGGTTTGATTACAGCTACTTGATAACCTATTTGTTCTAAGTTTTCTGCTACGGCATCTCCAGCACCTTGTATATATCCTATATATTCTCCTTTACGTTGGATGTCAATTTTTACTGCTTTCGCGAAAGCAGGAAGAAACAAACTCTGCAGCGGGATATGGTCATAGTCTATGGTCACTAACTCCTTGTCAAAGCGTTTTCCACCTACCGAAAGTACAGGCGTAATTGTTGTCTCGCTCTGATTAGTAGGCGGTGTAACCGTAAAAGTGTATGATTGAGATTCGTTTTTTGCAGTCAGATTTACAGGAATAGAAGCCGGAGAACTATTCCAATCTTTATTTAATTGTAAAGAGAGATTTCCGTTTACCGTTTTTGCGTGACCAGTCACAGTAACCATTACTTGTCTAGGGGCATTGTCAGAATAGATTTGCACCTTTTCTTCTAAGGCAACCGAAGCTTCTGGCACTACTTCAAAATACTGATATACTTCACCTTTTACACGGTCATTGTATTTATTTACCACAGGGATTGTATACTTAATAGGCACGCCTTCCACGGTTAAGTTGTACTGTATAGTATTTGTTTTAGGAGTTTCTGGCTTTCCTATTAAACGTCTGTCTTTTACAGTATACATGCCTAATTCGCCAGGTTCATTTAACCAGTAGGCGTTAGTCAATCCAAAATCTGAAGTAACGGTAAACGTATTTTCAGAGTTGTAGCGCTTGTTATTTGCTAGGGGTTGAGAAACGGTTTCTTTCTTGCCATCTACGCCTGTGATACTGTTTAAAGTAATCTTAGCATTACTACGATTAATAGCTTCAATTTTTACAGTAATAGCTTCACCTACGGCTGCAATATTTGTGTTAGCCACTCCTTCTAGATACAGACCAGTACAGGCAGCGATGGTGTTTCTCAATTCTTCTTCTTTTATCGTTTTCCAATGAGAATCAGGCAGCTTGCTCAATAGGTCATAAGCTTTTGCAAGTTCTGTCGCAGATGCTCCTGGATTCTGAAAATCAAAATTATCTTGAACTTTCGCTAGTATTTTTCCAATAGCGGCACCACCTTTAATACGATTCCAAGAGGTGTCTATCCCATCAAAAATATCATTCTTAGAAGGCATATCTCCTCTAAGCAATTCAAAATATGTATCGCTTTCTCCACGAGATCCGGTATTTCCAAAGCCCTGCGATTTGTGCTGACTACGGCTTAATGAAGAGATTTCTGTATTGGATAGTCCATGTCCTGGGTAATACGTTCCTACGTCTACATGAACCAGATTTGATTTATCTGCTTTCTCAAATTCTTCTCTTCCTCCATAAAACCACCAAGAGGTGTTAAAGAACTGTCGTTTAGGTTGCCAAGTGTCTGTGTATTGCAGCTGGTCACTATATTTAGACTTGTTTCCAGCCAGATCATAAGCTTCTACACTTAACATTGCACTAGATGTATGGTGGCCGTGCGTTGTACCTGGTGTACGGTGATTAAATCTATTAATAATTACATCTGGTTTGAACGTGCGAATTGCCCAAACCACATCGCTCAATACTTCATCTTTGTTCCAGATGTCCAAGGTTTCATCAGGATGTTTAGAATATCCAAAGTCATTAGCCCGAGTAAAACGTTGCTCGCCACCATCTGTAGCTCGCGCAGCGAGTAATTCTTGTGTGCGAATCACTCCAAGAAGTTCGCGTAGTTCTGGACCTACAATATTCTGACCTCCATCACCACGTGTAAGCGATAAATAGGCGGTTCTGGCTTTTACGGTATTTGCAAAGTAAGAAATTGCGGTGGTGTTCTCATCATCGGGATGTGCTGCAACATACAATACAGAACCCAAGAAATTGAGTTTTTTGATGTCTTCAAATATCTGGGAAGCTGTTGGTTTTTCTGGTTTAATAGTGATTCCTTGTGCTAAGGAAGTCCCTAAAAAAGAAATAGTAAAAAGCAGTGTAAAAAATAATAATCTTCGCATCGTTTTTTGCATAAAAGAGTTCTCTCAAATATAGCCAAAATCAATGCTGAGGACAGTGCTTTACAATTTCTTTAACGTTTGTAAAACTAGCCTTTAGAGGTGGCTCGCTCTGAAATCTGTGTCTGCACTCCTTCTTTAACAAGGGTTACCCCTTTTTGAAGAATTAAACTATTAGGATAGGTATGAATACCTCCATCATCTGTTCCTAGTCTGATATGGAAGGCTTTAATATCTTCTATCTTAGCAAGAATAGGGAAGTCTTTGTCATGAATTTTTATGGTGTCACCTATTTTATAGGGCAATGTAAAAAATATGATTACGCCAGAGGTAAGATTACTCAATACAGACCATTGGGCAAAAAAACCAATCCCAACAACTGCAAAAATAGAAGAGGCTATCCATCCTAAATCATTAATATCAATGCTCCATATAAAAATGAAAACAAAGGCTGCTATGATGAGCAGGAAGAAATCCATATACTTTAAAACGAGTCTCCCACGCTTGGCAACCTTATTCTTGCGCTGAGAGAAACGTTTAATCAAAAAAGTAATGATTAATCGTATTACGATAAGTATAGCAATCGCGACAAACGATTGTATGAGTTCTTGAGTATATGCTTCCATAAGCAGTTATTTTAGTCTAGGCCTAAATCGGCACGTAGCGTCTCGTCCTTATTGCTGTTTTTACCCCAATAGGCACTTTTAATGCTGTTTATTTTAGTGGCTTTAGTGGTAATTACTTTAGCTTCAGGTCCCCAACCGCTATTAAAAGTTTCTTCCCAAGATTCTATAGTATAGGGAAATGAAGGATTATAGTTAATCACTAAACTTCTCTTGAGTTCAGGATATTCTAAAGTGTATTTACCAGTTTCGCTTGTTGCTGTAGCTTGATATGCTTTCAAGGGTACATGCTTCATTCGAGAGTATGAGAAATCTGGAATAATCTCAATACTCCCAGTAGGTAAGTCCTCAGGGCTGATACGAAGTTGTGTCCAAATTTCATTTTCTAAATGTGTTTTAGCTACACTATATTCTTTATCTTCTTCTCCTTCAAAATACGAATGACTCATAATCTCAAATTCCCTGCGGTTATTAAGTTGCGCATATTGCTGTCCACACCATTCTTGCATACTTTGCGATATTTTTAGAGCGTGCTGCTCTGTATAAACAGGATAGAAGGTGCTGGACATTATAGAATAAGGATATACACCAGTATTAAAATTCTTAGTAGCATTGAGTTTCAAAACAGGAATATTATCGGGGTTTTGTCTATCTGCTTTTACTTGAGCTTTTGGTAAAAAGTCTTCGGTAACGAAAATCATTACTGCTGTTCCTGGGCGTACTTCGCCATAACGACCTTGGTCTAATTTATACGAAGTGATTTCTGCTTTTCCTTGGTACCAATAGTCTTTGAATTCTTGTGATACGTTTCGGTCTTTTACTGGAGGTTGTGGAGACGTTATTGTTGTTTCCGCTTTCGCGAAAGCGAGCGTACCCTCATTAGATACTTGATTGCAGCTTATCACTGTTATGGTTAGAATAGTAGCTGTGATGAATTGGAAAAAAGATATAGATTGCATAGCATGAATTTTTATTAAAATTAAGCAAATAATACTAGTCTGCTAGAGTCATTAACGTTTCATAAACTTTATGAGTAGGTAGTCCCATAACATTAAAGTGTGAGCCTTCAATTTTAGTCACCGCTATATATCCAAACCATTCTTGGATACCATAAGCTCCCGCTTTATCATAGGGTTGATAATGGTCTATATAATAGTTTATCTCTTCTGTACTTAATGTCTTAAAAGTGACTTGGGTTATGTCATTAATTGTAATTTGCCTGCCTAGACTTGTAAAGCTTACACTGGTCATCACTTGATGCGTTTTACCGGATAGATTACTAATCATTGTAAAAGCTTCTTTTTTATTTGCAGGTTTATTGAGCGCTTTGTCTTGAAACCATACGATAGTATCGCTGGTAATCACGATATCTTGAGTATTCAGGTTTGTAAAAGCGGCCGCTTTTTGTTGTGCGAGATAATCAGTAATTGCTGTACCCTTAAGATGAGCAGGAAAAGACTCGTCTATAGGTTTGAGTTGTATAGTGTATTCTAGGTCCAACTCGGCAAAAAATGCTTGTCTTCTTGGAGAGCCAGAGGCAAGGATAATGTTCTTGCCTTTAAGATAATTAGCGAGCATGGTCTAAAGTGTATGATATTAAGGGGATTGCACAAATGCCTAAAAACATGATAATTTTTAAGAGTAAAGATAGTCTACTAAACTGTTTTTTAGTTGTGACTTCCCATAATTGTGCACATACATATCCCAAGGGAGCAATAATTCCAAAGAAAATAATCGCCACCGCCCATTTCTCATTATAGAGGTAGTTAAAGGTGTAAAGGGTAATAAAGAAAATTCCAATAAGACCGAACACAGAAGCGGCTTGCGCCGTGCGTTTTGCCCCAATAACAATAGGCAATGTTCTATACCGTGCCACGTGGTCACCTTGTATATCTTCTATATCTTTTACAAGTTCTCTCAAAAAGTTGATGAGAAAGGCAAAAAGGGCAATGTCTTTTAATACAGTTAAAGCAGCCCATTGTTGCACTTCATTCTCTGGATTCATTGCAGGCACAAGCTCAAAAGCACCTAGGATAAGAATAGTGGCAGCAACCAATATGCTTATAAGTATATTGCCTATTAAGGGTACTTTTTTTAATACTCTTGAATACACATATAGACTTATGCTTACTAAAAGAAAGTATAGCATAAATAGCGGCTTTCGTATCATCGCAGAGAGAACAAAACCTAATCCCATTCCTGTAAAAGTAAACAGATAATAGAGGAGTCTCGCTTGTTTCTGATCTATACTAACGCCAATTATGCGTTGTTTGGGTTTATTAATTTTATCTGCGGTAACATCATAAATATCATTAATAATATAGCCACCTGCGGCAATAAAAACAGTAGCCATTATTAAGAAAGTAAAACCAAGTGCACTCAGACTTATCTGCGCATCAAAATGAGCAAAAAAGCCATACTTAATAATGCATTGCAGGACAATAATCATTATAAGATTGGGCAGTCTTATGAGTTTAAGATAGTTCACAGCTTTGGTTTGAGATGCACTAAAGACATTCACTCAAATTAAAGGAAATTAACTGACGTATAAAAATTGAGACTCTTTTTCCTTGCGGGCAAGTAGTTTTAATGCGCACTTGCATCTATGTTTTTCATCCAATTACCCTGAACCTTAAGGACTTGTTCTATCACATCACGCACACAACCTTTCCCGCCATTTTTATGAGATATATAGGCAGAGGCCTCCTTGATTTCTATAACTGCATCTTGAGGACAAGTAGGAAGGCCTACTTTTTTTAATACAGGATAATCAGGAATATCATCACCCATATATAAAATGTGTTCTAAAGCGATATTCTTATCGGAGCAATACGAATTTAAAAACTTCATCTTATCATGTGCTCCAAGAAATACATCTTGGACCCCTAGAGCCTGCAGCCGATTACGGACGCCTTCGTCTGTGCCTCCAGAAATGATACATACGTTGTATCCTGCGTCTAAGGCTGCTTTAACGGCATAGCCATCTTTTACATTCATTACACGATGCATTTCTCCTTGGGTAGTAATATGTAAACTGCCATCTGTAAAAACGCCGTCTACATCAAAAATAAATGTGCTAATCTGGTGTAAGTATTCTTTATAACTTTTTGCCATAATAAGATGTAATCGCAGCAGAGAGTGTTTTGTACACTTCCTGTTGCTTTGGATTGGATAATTGTTTGATATGACTTTTTAATGTCTCCGTATCATTTCTTTTAGCAGGTCCTGTTTGTATTGTATCTGGACGATTTGCTAGTGCTTTTATAGCTGTTGTTTCAAGCAAAGGTCTAAGTAAATCAAAAGAGAGTGCTTTCTCATCACATAAATCCTGCGCAATAGTAAAGCAATGGTTTGTAAAATTATTGACAAAAACAGCGGCAAGGTGTAATTGCTCTCGTTCTTTGCTAGATATTTCTTTTACTTTTTCGCTTAAAGCGAAACCTAAACCTTCTAAAATAGCTACGTTTTTCTTGTCATGAGATTCTATACAAATTGGGATTTCCTTAAAATCGACACTTACTTCTTTTGAAAAACTTTGTAAGGGATAGAAAACCCCGTGATTTTCGAATTGAGAAAGCACGCTCATAGGGGCACTACCCGAAGTATGTACAAAGAGTCCAGTAGTATATGGAATGTTTTTAATGACTTTGTTAATAGCATCATCTGCAACGGCAATTATGGTTAATGCGGCAGGCGATAGGGTATTTAATAGACCAGTATCCTTTGCTAATAATTTAAAATCTTTCAGACTATTTTCAGAACGTCCTGCGACTGCTTGCAGGCTAAATCCATTAGCGTTTTGCAAAGCTGTGGCAATATGCCAAGCCACATTACCTGTCCCTATGATATTGATAGATGTCATTAGAGCAAAAATACATCATTTTAGCGGCATCATAAATTCAATTTAAAGGAAGGTATTGTCAAGGTTTTTTGCTTGTTGTGGGTTATCTTTGCAGGCAAGAAAAAACTTGCTCTGCTATGCAAAAAAAACTTGCCGCTTTTTTATTTTCTACACGACTTATGGGACTGCTTTTTATCGTTTATTTTGTAGCGATGGCAGTAGGTACCTTTCTAGATCAGGGTCAAGAAACATCACCTACACCTTATTCAAGATATTGGGTATATAACTCGTGGTGGTTCACATTAATACATATCATGTTTGTGATAAATTTCTTGGGAAATATTGTACGCTTTAAACTGCTCAGAAAAGAAAAGATTACCACCTTAATTTTTCACCTTTCTTTTATTCTTATCCTCATAGGAGCAGGAATAACACGTTATATCAGTTATGAAGGCGTGATGCCTATTACAGAGGGTACTGCTGAGAACACATTCCTTAGTGAAAATACGTATCTAGAAGTACTTATAGACGGAGAAACTAATGGGGAACGTTTGCGTCGCACCCAAGAGTACAAATTGGATTTATCTCCACGATTAAATAATGACTTTACTTGGAATACAGATTTTAAAGAGAATCCCATCCAGATTAAGTTTAATCAATTTATTGATGGTGCAGAAGATGGTTTTGTAGAAGATGAGACAGGTAAATGGCATATTAAAATTGTAGAAACGGGTAATGATAATGCAAGACACGAGCACTTTCTTGTAGAAGGCGAGGTGGTAAGTATCCATAATATACTCTATGCTTTTAATAAGCCCACAGATGGTGCTATCAATATTGGTTTTGATGGGGAGAACTACACATTTAGGACACCCTTTGCTGGTGATGTGACCGTAATGGCTACGCAGGACAAATCTGTTGTTATCGAAGATGTAGAACAGCCGCTCAAACTGCGAGCCCTTTATAACTTAGGAGGGAAATTACTGGTAATACCTGAGCCTGCCGTGCGAGGGAAAACAGGAGTGGTAGAGAAAGAAACCAAAGAAAAGAATCAAGAAGATGCCCTTTTTGTAGATGTTACGGCAAATGGTGAAACCAAAACCGTGGGTCTTCTCGGAGGAAGAGGTTATAGTAATGATAAAAAGCAAATTGAAGTAGGAGGCTATACCCTGTATTTATCTTATGGAAGTAAGCAATTACCACTTCCCTTTGGGATTAAGCTCAATGACTTTGTCGCAGAGCGTTATCCAGGCACAGAAAGCAGTTATGCTTCTTTTGAAAGTAAGATCACAGTAGAAGATGGCGAGGAGCCTTTTGATTATGATATTTATATGAATCACGTTTTGGACCACAAAGGCTTTCGTTTTTTTCAGGCGAGTTTCTTTCCGGATGAGACGGGCACGATTCTTTCGGTGAGTCACGATTTTTGGGGCACTTGGGTTACCTATATAGGTTATTTCCTATTGTATCTGGGAATGATGATGATACTATTTGATAAAGGGTCTCGTTTTGGAGAGCTTGAGAAAATGTTAGATAAAGTAAAGAAGAAAAAATCCAAGCTGGGTGTTATTGTTTTGTTGTTCGCTTTTTTGTCTACCAATCCGGTAGGTGCGAATCTTTATGCACAAGAGATAAACACCTCTGCTGTTGAAGTATCAGATACCATACCAATTACACAGGAATCGACAGAGCAGATAATTAGCTTATTGCCAGAAGAGAATTCACATACCGCGCCATCTACCGCAGAGGTGGATTCCCTCATTGTAAAGACAGCCGTTTCTAAGGAGCACGCGGCGAAGTTTGGTCGTATGGTAATCCAAGACGATAGCGGTAGAATGATGCCTATCAATACCTTCTCGAGTAAGCTATTGCGTAAGCTCAGCAGGAGTGATAAATACGCCGGGCTTAATGCTGACCAAGTAATGCTGTCTATGCTACAAAATCCAATACTATGGTATAATGCTGAGGTGATTTACTTGAAAAAGGGGAATGATAGTATACGTAGTATCATTGGAGTGCCTCAAGGGGTGAAGCGTTTTAAAGCGATGGATTTTATTAACGAAAATCTAGAGAATAAACTAAATCCTTATTTACCAGATGCCTATGCGGCAGCAACACCTACGATTATTGATAAAGAGTTTAGAGATGTGAGTACAAGATTAGGTTTGTTGAATCGAACTTTAGGAGGAAGTATTTTAAAGATTTTTCCTAAACCGGGGGATACCAATAGTAAGTGGTTATCCTATGCAGAGCTTGCAGAGTCTGGTTATAAAGGAATGGATAGTTTGTATAGTAAGCAAATCATACCATTATATCTCAACAGTTTAAGAGAAGCGTATACTACTGGAGATTATTCCAAAGCAGATACTTTTCTTCAAAGTATCGCTTCGTTTCAAAAGAAATTTGGAACAGATATCATCCCTTCTGATAAGAAGATTGATTCAGAAATACAGTATAACAATAATGACCCTTTTAAGAAATTATACTGGTTATATATGCT
>JALZVV010000116.1 GCA_023299935.1 Dokdonia sp. | reverse complement strand
GTAAGGAATAAAAAAGAAACGATATACTGTTATAGTGACCAAGAACGAGCAGATGCTATGGTTAAGCTAGGAGCAAAACCAGAAATTACAAGATTTAAGGGATTAGGAGAGATTTCGCCAGACGAGTTCAAATACTTTATAGGAGAAGATATTCGATTAGCACCAGTAATGCTTGATAAGGCATTAATGATAGAAGAGTTGTTATCCTTTTATATGGGTAAAAATACACCAGACCGTCAAAAATTTATTATTAATAATCTTAAGGTAGAATTAGATAGAGTAGAGGATTAATATGAGTGAAGAACACCAAGACCCAGAAGGTTTAGACAATATCAATGAAGAAGTTTCAGAAAACCAAGAAGCTCAGGAGAGTATAACCCGAGTTTCGGGTATGTTTGAAGATTGGTTTTTGGATTATGCCTCTTATGTTATACTAGAACGTGCTGTGCCAGCTATAGAAGATGGTTTTAAGCCCGTGCAACGGCGTATTATGCACGCACTTAAGGAACTGGATGATGGGCGTTATAACAAAGTGGCAAATGTAGTAGGACATACGATGCAGTATCACCCACACGGAGATGCCAGTATAGGCGATGCAATGGTGCAAATTGGACAAAAGGATCTTTTAATTGACACCCAAGGTAACTGGGGGAATATCCTTACTGGTGATCGTGCAGCAGCATCTAGATACATAGAGGCGCGCTTGTCCAAGTTTGCTTTAGACGTGGTATACAATCCTAAGATTACTGATTGGCAATCTTCTTATGACGGGAGGAAAAAAGAGCCTATCAATCTTCCTGTAATGTTTCCTCTATTGCTCGCTCAAGGAGCCGAAGGAATTGCAGTGGGATTGAGTACTAAGGTAATGCCTCACAACTTTTTAGAGCTCATAGATGCTTCTATCAAACACCTTAAGGGAAAGAAGTTTACCATTGTACCGGATTTCCCAACCGGAGGAGTAGCAGATTGTTCTGATTATAAAGACGGTATACGAGGTGGTAAAATTAGAGTGCGTGCACGTTTAAGTCAGCAGGATAAGAACACGCTGGTGATTACTGAGTTACCTTTTGGTCAAACCACAACTTCATTAATTGATTCTATCCTTAAGGCCAATGATAAAGGGAAGATTAAAATCAAGAAGATAGAAGATAATACCTCTGCTAATGTTGAGATATTAGTACATCTGCCTTCGGGAATTTCTCCAGACAAAACAATTGATGCCTTATACGCCTTTACTAATTGTGAGTCTTCGATTTCGCCTCTAGGCTGTGTTATTGAAGATAACAAACCGTTGTTTGTAGGTGTGTCAGAAATGCTTAGAAGAAGTACAGAGCGCACAAAAGAATTATTGCGTAACGAACTGGAAATACAGCGTAATGAATTTGAAAACCAATGGCATTATGCTTCCTTAGAACGCATCTTTATAGAGAATAGAATCTATCGTGATATTGAAGAAGAAGAAACTTGGGAAGGGGTTATAAAAGCGATTGACAAGGGGTTAAAACCACACATAGGGCATCTTAAACGCCCAGTGATAGAAGAAGATATTGTTAGACTTACAGAAATACGAATCAAACGTATCTCTAAGTTTGATATAGACAAGGCCCAGCAAAAGATTGATGCGCTAGAAGATTCTATAGCTCAAGTAAATCATCATCTAGCGCATCTTACAGAATACGCTATAGACTACTTTGCACGACTTAAAAAGGAGTATGGAAAGGGGAAGGAGCGTAAGACAGAACTTCGCATTTTTGATGATATTCAAGCAACTAAAGTGGTGCTGCGCAATCAGAAACTGTATTTAAATAGGGAAGAGGGCTTTATTGGCACATCGCTTCGTAAAAATGAATATGTTACTGATTGTTCTGACATTGATGATATTATCGTTTTCACGAAAGAAGGAAAAATGATGATAACTCGTGTTGGTAGTAAAACCTTTATAGGCAAAGACATTATACACGTTGCTATCTTCAAGAAAAAAGATAAAAGAACCACTTACAACCTTATCTATAAAGACGGAACTGGTGGAGCTACTTATGTAAAGCGTTTCAATGTAACCTCGATTACACGTGATAAGGAATACGATCTAACCGCCGGGAAAAAGGGTTCTTCTGTTTTCTATTTTACCAGTAATCCTAACGGAGAGGCAGAGACTGTAAATATTTACTTAAGAGCGGTTTCTAGTATAAAAAAGCTTCGCTTGGATATTGACTTTGCAGATATCCTAATTAAAGGACGTGGTTCCAAAGGTAATATTGTAACCAAGCATTCTATAAAAAATGTAGAACTTAAAGAAAAAGGTTTGTCTACTCTAAAACCACGTAAAATATGGTTTGATGAGACAGTGCAGCGTCTTAATGTTGATGAGAGAGGTGATTTATTAGGAGAATTTAGACCTGATGACAGGCTTCTTGTAATTAATCAACACGGAAATGCCAGAACGATTATTCCCGAAGTAACGGTTCATTTTGACAGTGAAATGATAGTGTTAGAAAAATGGGAACCTAAGAAACCTATTACAGCTGTGTATTGGGATGGTGATAAGGAGCGCTATTACGGCAAGCGTTTTTTAATTGAAAATCCAGATAAGGATGATACTTTTATTTCAGAACATCCCGAAAGTCAGCTTGAGTTAGTATCAACAGACCATAGACCCATTGCCGAAATGATTTTTTATAAAGCTCGAGGAAAAGACCAAAAACCTAATATGTCTATCTCTATGGAAGACTTTATATCCGTTAAAGGAATTAAGGCCCAAGGAAATCTTTTTTATGGAGAAAAACTCAAACAGCTTAACTGGCTAGAGTCATTGCCACATCAAGCCCCAGAAGTAGTTGAAAAAGAGGAGCTGGAGGTAGTAGATGAGGAAATTATCAAGTCTTCAGGCGCAGAGATTACAACTAGTGATACTATTAATTTAGACAAATCTCAGTCTTCAGATGATAACCCTGAAGACTCAGAAGAAGGACAGACAACCCTCTTTTGACCCAAATATTTAGGAGTTTAAGTTTCGTTAACAGTCTCTATACTTTTTTAAAGTATCTTTAAACAAAAAGAAATTGGAGGTTCTTCTATGAAGTATGGATACATCATAGCGTTGTTATTTGTATGTTTTCACGCTTTCGCGAAAGCGGAAAAGGCTCCTTTGAATGCAGAGAATACAGTTATGCCTTGTGCAATACTAAATTCTCCTGTAAATGGTCAAACTAATGTCCTAGTAGAATCTATAATTAATTGGGATCCAGAACCCGATGTGTTTGGCTATGCAATTAGTCTGGGGACGACGCCTGGAGGGATTGATATTGCAAATAATGTCTCTGTAGGGGTAACACCGGCTTTTATGCCGCCCTTAGGTTTGCCAGAAAACACCCTGATTTTTGTAACAATAGAAGTGCTTATTGATCAAACAACTTCTGTGGTGTGCGACTCTCAATCCTTTACGACAACAAATGTAACTACTATTCCTGATTGTACTCAAGTAAGTGTTCCTACTGATGGTGCTACAAATGTAGATATAGGAGTAATATTACAATGGATGTATGCTCCTAGAGCTACGGGTTATATCTTAGATATAGGAACAACACCAGGAGCAACAGATGTGATCGCTAATGAAGATGTAGGAAACACCTTGAGTTTTAATATTCCTTTTGATTTAGACCCCAATACGACTTACTTCGTAACTGTAACTCCTTACAATGAAAACGGACAAAATGATAGTTGTTTGGAAACTTCCTTTACAACAGAAAATATTAATACAGAAGCACCTCCCTGCACTACTATTATTACACCTGCAGATGGGGTTACTAATGTTGCTTTAACCCCCTTAGTCACTTGGAATCCAGTGCCTGAAGCAACAGGCTATCGTCTTACCGTTGGAACATCGCCAGGCGGATCGGATGTTTTGGACTTTGCAGATATTGGAAACACAACCTCTACATTGGTAATTGATTTTGACGAGGACACTCTATATTACATTAGGATATTCCCATACAATGAAGCTGGTGTAGCTCTGGATTGCCAACAAACTACTTTTTCAACAACTTTGGGTTGTGGTCCTTATGACGATCCTGTGACAGGAGAGATTATTGATTTTAGTCCCACGATTGAATTAGAAGAACGTTATGATATTTGCGAAGAAGACCACCCTTTAACACTCGTTCATATAGGAGATGGAGATAGTTTTGAATGGGTGAGAGTTATTAATAATGCAGAAATAACTATTGGCACCGCGCAAGCCATATCGATTACAGAAGAAGGGCTTTATCGTTTTTATGTTTCAGAGGATATTGCTATCGAAGCTGGATTTGTAATTTGTGAATCTTTTTGGGAATTTGAAGTTTTTGTTTCTGAAGCCCCTGTGATTGAAAATTTATCCTTTCAAAATGCAGGGATAGGCGCGAGTGTCCAAGTTGAAGTTTCGGGTAATGGTGACTATGAATTCTCCATAGGTAATATTGACGGTCCGTATCAGGATAGCCCTGAGTTTACCAATGTGAGTTTTTCAGACATTCAGGTTTTTGTGCGTGATAAAAATGGATGTGGTGTAGCTGCATCAGATGTAATTGATCCGGACAGAGGCTTCCCTAAATATTTTACTCCTAATGGTGATGGAGTTAATGACTATTGGCAGGTTAGGGGTGTAGTGGTTAATGGACAAAGGATAGAAAAAATTGATATCTATGATCGTTTTGGAAAACGTATAACAACCATTAGTCCATTTAGTATAGGATGGGATGGTACGTATAACGGTAAACAATTACTTGACGCAGGCTTTTGGTATAAAGCAACATCTACAACTAATCAGGTTTTGATAGGTCCTTTTGCGCTTAGGCGTAATTAGAATTATAGGTTTGCTTTCGCGAAAAAAATCAATTCATAAACATCATTTTATTGAGGAATACGAGCTTAAAAAAAAGTAAAGATATTCTAAGTAAAATATTGTTTTCTACATAAGAGAAATATATATTTGCATCCGCAATTTATTGTGACGTTCATTTAATAGTATTGGAGAGGTGCCTGAGTGGCCGAAAGGAGCGGTTTGCTAAATCGTCGTAGGTGGAAACACTTACCCAGGGTTCGAATCCCTGTCTCTCCGCAAGTTTTAGAATTGAATAGAAATATTTAATTTTTCGGGGTATAGCGTAGCCCGGTTATCGCGCCTGCTTTGGGAGCAGGAGGTCGCAAGTTCGAATCTTGCTACCCCGACTTTTAAAGATCAGTTTTGCATCTTTAAAATTATTAGTGAAGGGCTCTTAGCTCAGCTGGATAGAGCACCTCCCTTCTAAGGAGGCGGTCGAAGGTTCGAATCCTTCAGGGCTCACATCATTAGGGAAACCACGTTCTTCGGAACGTGGTTTTATTTTTCTGGACTATGAGCTATCACGTTTACATTTTACACGCTTTGGGTATTGATGCATATTACGTTGGTTATACCGGCGGTTCCTTAACCAAACGTCTTCGTAAACATAATACCAATCATAAGGGCTTTACTGGCAGATCTAACTCTTGGGCTTTTGTGTATCTTCAAATGTTTGAAACCAAAACACAAGCCATAGAGCGAGAGCAGGATATTAAACGTCAGAAATCTAGAAAATATATTGTTAAGCTAATTAACTCTGCTGGATAGCCCGATCCCGATTTCTAATCGGGACGGTCGAAGGCATATATCCTTCAAGGCTCACATCATTAAGCAAGCCGTAATACCAAGGACAAGTATTAATTTTCAAGGTTACTTTAAATACGCTATTTTTGCCTATGCATTAGGAAAAGAATCAAGCCATTTTATTTTCTGTTTGCTACGAGCATATATAAATGGATGTCCGTCATTCTTTGCATATTCTTGAGACTTAGTTAATTTTGTTAGCGTTTGTGGTAGGAAATTACTACCATAAACTGTTTGTTATATAGTAATAGCAATTTATCTATTTTTGAATAAATTATAATTTTAATATTACTTTTACGTTTAAAAAAAATGATAATATATATTTTATGAAAAAACTATTATTTTTCTGTCTTTTTAGTCTTACGTATGCTGTAAATAGTTTTGGGCAGTTTATTACTGTAGATAATACGTTTACAACTGTTGCAGATGTTCAAACACTTATTGAAGATGTTTTAATTGGAGGAGGAGGCACCTGTGTTGAAATCGATAACGTAATGAAATTTACAGGTATCGATGATGGTGATACTGATAATGGTATTGGATCATTTGATGCAACGGGCACAAATTTTCCTTTTGCCAATGGGGTTGTTTTGACATCAGGTAATATTAATCTGGTTCCAGGCCCGGCCTCAATTATTTCTTCGGGAGGTGGTTGGGATGGTGATGCAGACCTTGAGGCCTTTACAGATGCTGTAAATTCTAGAGATGCTTCGTTTATACAATTTGATTTCCAACCCTTTGTGGACGAGCTAAATTTTAATTTTATAATGGCTTCTGAGGAGTATGATCAAAATTTTGAATGTAACTTTTCTGATGCATTTGCCTTTATTTTAACAGATTTAATTACAAATACAAGTACAAATCTGGCTGTTTTGCCAGGTACTAATATTCCTATTGAAGTAACAAACATTCATCCAGAAGTTCCTGGCCCAGGTGGATGTGCAGCAGAGAATGAACAATTTTTTGATAAATACAATTTCTTACCCTTTAACAATCCGAATACTTCAGAAACAGCTTTTGATGGTCAGACGATACCGTTAACAGCCACTGCGCCAGTAATTGCAGGAAATCCATATCGAATCAAGTTAGTAGCAGCCGATGAGAGTGACACTCAGTTTAATGTCGCAGTCTTTTTAGAAGGAGGGAGTTTTAATATAGGTGTAGACTTAGGAAACGACTTAACTATAGCAGGTAATAACGCAGCTTGCGATGGAAGCATAATAACACTAGATGCTACTGATAATTCAACGCCAGCAACTATTTTTGAATGGCAATTTTTCAACCAAGGAACAGGCATGTTTGAATCATTTGTGCCGGCAGAAACGGGAGGGACTTTAGATGTTACTGTAAATGGAGAGTATCGTGTTCTTGTGGACAATGGTACGGGTTGTTTAGGGGAAGATTCAATTATTGTTGAATTTGCATCTTTTACGGCTACGCAACCTATGGATATTAGTTTGTGTGATCAGCTAGGTGATGGCACCGAGACGTTTGACTTAGATTCTACCTTAGCCGAAATTATAGGCATACAAGATCCTGCTTCGGTTGTAGTTACTTTCCATTTAACACAAGCAGATGCAGATGGCGATATTGGGGCACTGACAATGACTAATGCTTATGATTCAGGAAATGATCAAATATTTGTGCGTTTAGAAAGTGTTTTTGATAATATGTGTTTTGCAACGACAGATTTTCAGATCATTTTGGATGATACAACGCTTGCTAATGATCCCGGAACTTTCTTTGTTTGTGATGACGCTTTAGATGGAGATGACACGAATGGTTCTACTACCTTTGATTTGAGCACTCTAAATAATGCTATTTTAGGGGCTCAGAACCCTGCAGATTTTACTGTGACGTATCATCCCACCCCAGGAGATGCTATAGCCAATACTAATGCTTTATCACTTATGCATATTAGCACAGGTCAAACCGTAACGGCTAGGGTAGAGAATAATGTTAATACTGCTTGTTTTGATACTGTTCCTTTTGATATAGAGGTAGTTGTTCTTCCGGTAATCATCAACACTCCGGTGTTACTGACTCAATGTGATGATGATACAGATGGTTTTTCATTATTTAACCTTACTCAAGCAGAACCTTTATTAAGTGCAGATTTTATCAATGAAACATTTACCTACAG
>JALZVV010000115.1 GCA_023299935.1 Dokdonia sp. | reverse complement strand
CTTCTTTTGTGAAGCTTATGTTCATAGTTTTTCCAGAGCTGCTGTATCGCCTTGTTATCTTCTAATTCTGGATTCGTTTCTACATCTGTGATGCCCCTTTTATTAAAGAGTTCCTGCATCATCTGGAAGATAATCGCTGTAACTCCCTTATTTTGATATTCTGGATCGATACCAATAAGATAGAAAGATGCTTTATGATTCTTCTTTTTTGCTTTTAATAAGTGTCTAAAACCTAAAGGCAGTAGTTTTCCATTAGCTTTTTTAAGGGCTTTAGAAAAGGAAGGCATAGTAATCGCAAAGCCAACTAGTTTGCCCTCGCTATCCTTAATACATTTAATAAAATCAGGATGAATAAATTTGAGATAGGTTTCTTTATAATGATCTATCTGATATTGCTGGATAGGAACAAAAGTCTCAAGTTTATCATAGGTTTTATTTAGTAAACCAAACATCTCATCTACATAAGGCCGGATATCATCTGAGGTTCTAAACTGCAAAGGAGTAAGATTATATCGTTTAGCAATAATATCTGCAAACTTCTTTATTTTTGGGTTTTGATTAGCGGCATCATCAATTTTAATTTCATATTCGACCCATTCTGACGCTTTTTCAAAACCTAGACTTTCAAAATGCTCCTTGTAATATGGAAAATTATACCAGGTTATCATTGTATTAAGATATTCATACCCTTCAACAAGCAATCCTGCTTTTTCCATATTTGAAAAGCCTACTGGTCCTTCCATATATTCCAGTTGATGTTCTTTTCCTATTTCAGAAACTTTATTGAGTAGTGTTTTAGTAACGTCTACATCATCTATAGTATCAAACCAACCAAAACGCATCTTAGGTTTGCCTTGTTCTTTGATTTCGATATCATTTACAATCGCGCAAACGCGTCCCACAGCTTTACCTTCTTTATATGCAAGAAAAAAGCGTGCTTTTGCATTTTTAAACACAGGGTTTTTGCCCGCATCCATACTGTCGAGTTCATCCTTAATAATAGGCGGAACCCAGTGGGGTTCATTTTTATATAAGCCAAAAGGGAACTTAATAAATTTTTTAAGTTCCTTCTTTGATTTCATTTCTTTAAGGGTAATCATCTGCGCAATCTCTTACTTTTAGTTTCCTCCGCCATCGTCTCCTTCTGAGCCTATAGCATCTTTTCGTTTGTTCTTTTTCTTATTCTTTTTATTGATACGGTCTGACTGCTTTTGGGCATTACCTTTACCGCCATCCTTAATTTCTAACTGCTGATCCTTATCATGGAAATCAAATCGATAAGATACACCAAGTCCCACATTCCAGCGTGAAGGCGTATCCTTAAAATTAAAAAGACCACTTACATCTACTTGAAAATCTTTGGTAATCAAATATGCCCCTCCTAATCTACCTATTTGGTCTGCATACAAATCCCCATTCACTAATTGAAATTCTGCAAAACCAGAAATTCTTGGATTAAATGAATGCGTCATTGTCGTTATCCACGCATAAGAAGGGAAATCTGTTGTAATTCTATCATATATAATATTGTTTACCCATACCCAGCGTCCCCAATTGTGTTGTGTTATAATTGAAGCAGAAGGGCTTATACCATCCTCAATAATAGGTATAAAGGGATTGGTTGTAAAATCAAATACAGCACTGGCATAGACAGAAACTGCAGGGATTAAGGTACGCCACTTAAATTTAAAATTTGCGTGATAAGAATATAGATTCACTTCATCTGTTTCATATTTGTACGGGTCATACACTAGATATTTTGCACCAAGTTGTGCGGTCTCTAAACCTTGGAGTACATCATCTGGTGCAGTACCGCTTGTAAATCCTACTTGGTTAATTTGATATCTAAGATTACCACTAAGTTCTAATTGTTCAATTAGTAAACCATAACGTAGCCCTAAATTAATACCAAATATATCGGTATCTGTTAATAACAATCGATGACTATCATTACCAAAATCTACTCCTGCCTCTGCTTGGACTACTTGCCGACCAACAGAAAAAGCACCTTGAGAAGCTCCAGGTCTATTGGAATTAATAGTTTCTGTATACTGTGCAAGGCCATTAAAACTGGCACTTAAAACAAAAAGAAAAGCAAGAATATATTTCAATTGAGGCATATAGTTAGCGTAAGCATCAAATATAGCAGATTTTATCATTTTTTTAGGCTAGAGTTTGTATAGGTTTTGAACGGATATTGCTAATTTTACTTAAAATAACCTGTCTATCTATGATTCCTTTCTTAAAAACGCTCGCAATTATCCTATTGGTATATTATGCCTTGCGATTTTTGGCAAAATTATTAATGCCTTATCTAATGCGTTTTGTAGCTAAAAAAGCCGACAAGAAGATGCAAGAAATGTTCAAAGGTTTTGGTGATGCAGCTCAAACGGTAAAAGAAGAAACAAAAGTCGCTAAAAAATCTTCCAAAGTGGTGGGAGAGTACGTTGATTTTGAAGAAATAGAATAGTGGCTTGATAGTGTAGCGCTTTTGCCAAAACAATATTCGTCCTTAATATTCACAAAGCTCTAGGCGATTGCATATAGAACTTCATCTTTTTTACCTTATTTTGCAAATAACTTATTAGTAATAGCATATGTCATTTTCTCTTAGAAAGTTTCTTCCTCATATTATAGTTTTGTTAGGCTTTGCGGTTGTTGCATTGCTCTATTTTAGTCCTGTATTATCAGGTAAAAAACTCTACCAAAGCGATATTGTGCAATACTTAGGTATGGCAAAGGAACAGATAGATTTTCGAGAATCTACCGGTGAAGAACCCTATTGGACTGACAGCGCCTATGGCGGTATGCCTACCTATCAATTAGGTGCAAAATACCCGCATAACTATATTAAAAAATTAGATTTACTAATCCGTTTTTTACCTAGACCAGCTGATTATTTATTTCTTTATTTCCTTGGATTTTACATCTTCCTCTTGAGTTTAAAGGTGAATTGGCGCTATGCGGCAATTGGTTCTTTAGCATTTGGATTTTCTACCTATTTGATAGTCATATTAGGTGTTGGCCACAACTCTAAAGCTCACGCAATAGCCTATATGCCTTTGGTATTATCAGGTATTGTTCTTGTTTTTAGGCGCTATTATATTTGGGGATTTATACTCACTGCAGTGGCCTTGGGTCTCGAAATTGTAGCCAACCATTATCAGATGACCTATTACTTGATGCTCCTTGTAGTTATTCTAGGCATAGCATATTGTGTAGATGCTTTTCGCCGAAAGGTATTGCCAGATTTTTTTAAGAGCGTTGCCATATTGATAGGGGCTGTAATTATAGCTGTAGGTCTCAATGCAACAAATCTTCTAGCAACTAAGGAATATGCAAATTTTAGTACGCGTAGTACTTCAGAAATTACCGTAAACCCTGACGGAACGAGCAAAGCGCAAACTTCTGGATTAGATAAAGAATACATTAATTTATGGAGTTATGGAAAGCTAGAAACGCTTAATCTGTTTGTAGCAAGAATGTTTGGAGGCTCTAATGATGAACCTTATAGTAAGAATAGTGAGATCGCTCAGTTCTTAAAAGAGAATCAAGTTCCATTAACCCAGCGCGAAGAAGTATTTGGGCAGTTTGGGTTGTATTATTGGGGAGACCAGCCTGGTGTTTCTGGCCCTGCCTATATAGGTGCGGTTGTAATTTTCTTGTTTATTCTTGCCTTATTTGTTGTAAAAGGAAGAGTAAAATGGTGGCTTGTAGGAGGAGCTATACTTACCGTAATGCTTAGCTATGGCAAGAACCTCAGTTGGTTTACAGACTTATGGGTGGATTATGTGCCTTTATATGATAAGTTTAGAGCTGTTACTTCTGTTCAAGTTATAACAGAGTTATGTGTGCCAGCTCTAGGGATATTAGGGCTCTATGCTTTTATGACTTCTAAAGAAACCGTAGAGGAACGTCTTAAATACTTAAAGCGGGCAGCAGGTATTGCATTAGGTCTTTTAGTATTCCTTTTTCTAGGAATGGGAATGTTTGATTTTACAGGCGCTAATGACCAACTTTTCATGGAACAATTGGGATTAGACTTTGTAAGTGCTATGAAGGAGGATAGAAAGAGTTTATTTATACAAGACATTATAAAAAATATAGTTTTGATTGCTATTGCGGCAGCAGGGCTGTGGGCTTTTGTAAAACAAAAAGTTAAGGAACCTGTAGTGCTAATTATTTTTGCACTTCTAATTACAGGGGATTTAATTCATATCGATAGGCATTATGTGAATGATGATGATTTTGTGTCAGCGCGTGTTATGGATAATCCATATGCAGATAGAAAGAATGCTGCAGATATAGAGATTCTTAAGGATGATGGCCGTTTTAGAGTATATGAAGAACGTTCTGGGATCTCTTCTTCTCGTTCGAGCTATTTTCACAAAAGTATAGGAGGATATCACGGTGCTGTACCTAAACGCATACAGGATATTGCAGACTATTATCTCTATCAAGGCAAAATAGGACCTCTTAATATGCTTAATGTGAGATATCTCATTCGCGCTACAGAAGGAGGGACCTATGCACAGCGTAATCCAGGAGCTATAGGCAATGCTTGGTTTCCGGAAAAAATCACCTTAGTACCTGATGCTAATTCGGAGTTGTTAGGACTCGACGGTTTAGACTTTAGGAAAGAAGTCTTAGTGCATACTGATTTTAGTGAGCATATTACTAAAAAAGAATTTGCAAGAGACTCTACAGCAATGATTTCTTTAATTGCTGAACAGCCTAATCATTTAAGTTATGAGTTTACGGCAGATACAGAGCGTTTAACCGTATTTAGCGAAGCTTATTTTGAAAAAGGTTGGAATGCCTATGTAGATGGAGAACTAACTCCTCATTTCAGAACAAACTATATGTTACGAG
>JALZVV010000114.1 GCA_023299935.1 Dokdonia sp. | reverse complement strand
CATTATTTGCCGAAACTTTTAATTCGAACATATGCTCATCTTTCCAAATAACTTCTAATCTTAAATATCTTTCGTTCATTTTTTCTAATGCACTACAACTCGTTATAAAATCTACTTTGTCGTTGATATCCTGTAAAATTAATCGGGATAACAACGGTTACTAGTAGTCGTTATCAGGAAACATTTTATTGGATACCAGAGGATTTTGTAGATCTGGTTTCTGTAAATTTACTTTATTTAAGGCAATATCTAAAGGACTTTTTATATCTCTTAGATCTTTTGTAGTAACCTGAGTATAAAGCATCGTAGTTTCTGGCCTACTGTGCCCTAGTAATTCTTGTATATACCGTATGTCTGTACCTTGCTCTAGTAAATGAGTAGCATAACTGTGCCTCAAAGAGTGAGGGGTAACAGGCTTGCGTATGCCGGCATTTTTACAATTCTTTTTAAGAAAGCTTCTAACAGAGGTGGGACTATACATACCTCCTTTAGGGTTTTCTATAAAATAGCGCTTAGGCGTGTAGGTTGCATAATAGTTTTTAATTAAAGGATAAAGGCTTACTGCAATACTCACATACCTATCTTTTCTACCCTTAGCATTACGTACGTGTATTACATTGCGAGTAAAGTCAAAATCTTTGAGCTCTAAAGCTAGTAATTCTCCTATTCTTAAGCCAGATGCATACAGCATAGCAATAACCACACGATGCTTTAAGTTTTTTGTAGTTTGTATAAGATGCAATACTTCTGTAATGCTTAATATAATAGGTAGTTTCTTGTCTTTGCGAGGCATATTTATAGCCTCTGTATTTATTGAGCAAGTAGGATAGAAATGTGCAAAATGTTTTAGACTACTTACCATTTGCCTATGAGTGCTTACTGCATAATTAAGCGTGCCTACAGCCCATTCTAGATAAAGTCGCACATCATTTGCATCTAGATCTACCGTAGGTTTATCGCCTGTATAGCGCAAAAAATCTAAAATAACATAAGCATAAGACCTAATCGTACTTGCACTGTAGCGCTTTCCCTCTAAAAAGGCTATAAAATGTTTATAAACCTCTGTCTTTTCTTTGTTTAAGGGTTTCTTACTAGGAGTGACGCCTCTTCTGTTATTTTGTATAACATCTGGTGGCTTGCTTATAACTTTAAAGTTTGCGGCCTTTAAATAGTCTTTGAGATTGGCTAATGCCAGCTCGTCATAATAAATATAAAAGCACCTATGTGTTTGAGTCCATTTAACAGCAGGGCCTTTTTTAATATATTCCTTTACTTCAAAGTTATAAGGAAAGTTAAGAGCAATACAACTCTTTGCATTATGAGTAAATGAGTCTAAAGTAATGGTAGTCATACTATTAAATATATGATAAATCTATCATATAACATTGTTATTTTTTAATAAAGATACTTCTTGTAGTGTTATAATATTTTGTGACAATTCCAAAAAATATCATCAAAGCTGAAAATAGTATTATCAAAAAAGGTTATTTCTTTCCGTCAAGTAGTTTCATTGGCTGGTTTTTTCAAAAGTGTGGCAAACTTACATATAGCATTAATGTGCACGAAAGGCAAGGGTAAGAAGCTGGCTTTACTTACAGGACTACGCACTCAAAAAAAATAGATTGTAGTTCTTTTTTGCTCAGTTCTCTCTTGCCAATAGGTACTTGATTCAAATTCTAATTTAAAAAGTAAATACGCCTCCTACATTTATACTACTTCCTGCATTTAATCGTGTAAAGTCATCTACCTCTTCTAAGATATTAGTAACACCAAACACTCCTTGACCGTCAATTAAAATACTAAAACGATCAGATATTTCAATTTTATAACCTATTCCATAGGTGATGGCTAGTTGAAATGATTTGTAAAATTCTTTTACGTCTTCACCATCAATATCTGCTGTGACTAAAAACCCTGGGCTAACGCCAAAATTGAGATTCCATTTTCTAGTACTTCCAAAATGCCAGTTAGCATTTATGGGAACATTTAAGTAGTCAAGTTGTAATTCAGATCCAGGAACAGCACCTCCCATACTAAAATACGAAAGACCAGATCTAATACTCCATCGGTCATTAAAGTAATAATCTCCCACAACTCCAAATTGCAATGCACTTCTTGATTCTAATTCTTCTACCTCATCACCATTTAAAAAAGAGTTAGAAAATCCAATATTGGGTATTAATTCTATAGTGCCAGAATCTCTTTCTTGAGCATTAATGCTAATGGATGTAAGTACGAGTCCAATAAATAATACACTTAGTTTTTTCATTTGTTACGGTTTTTTGTTACGATTTGATTTTCAATTTAAAAGCTAAATGTAGACATAGTTCATCAACCTTAATTACGGATTTCCGTAATGAGCGCAAGATTTTATGATTGCTACCATTTTCGCGTAAGCATAGCACAAAAAAAAGCCGGCTACTCCCTAAAGAATAGCCGGACTTTTATTGGTTTTTAGTGATTAGCTGCTGGCAGCTAGCTAAAAATTAATCTCTAGATCGATTTCTATTATCACGACCTCTATTATTATCACGACCACCACGATCATTATTCTCTCTTGGTGGACGAGCTACATATCCTTCTGGCTTTTCCATAAGAGCCTTACGACTTACTTTCTCCTTACGGGTGCGCTTGTCTATACCAAAGTATTTTACATCAAGCTCTTCTCCCATAGAGAGTACATCGCTTGCGTTTTCTGTACGTTCCCAAGCAATCTCAGATACGTGCAGTAACACTTCGTTTCCTGGAGCGTCTAGGTACTCTACCACCGCGCCAAAATCAAGCATCTTAATCACCTTCACCTTATAGGTATCTCCTACAGTAGGTTTAAAAGTAATCGAGTCTATCTTAGCAAGTACAGCGTCTATTCCTGCCTGTCCCGTTCCTAAGATCTCTACAATACCTTCTTCTGTTACAGGATCTTCGTTAATAACGATAGTCGTGTCTGTAGTTTTCTGAAGCTCTTGGATTACTTTTCCGCCAGGTCCAATTAAGGCACCTATATACTCATTAGGAATACGTACACCTACCATCTTAGGCGCATAATCTTTTACATCCTCACGAGGTGCAGGGATCGTATCTGTTAATTTCTCAAGGATATGAAGACGACCATCACGAGCTTGGTTTAATGCATTTACAAGGATCTCATAAGAAAGTCCTTTTACCTTAATATCCATCTGGCAAGCCGTAATACCGTCTGCCGTTCCCGTTACTTTAAAGTCCATATCTCCTAAGTGATCTTCATCACCTAAGATATCTGATAATACCGCATACTTTCCAGAATCTGCATCAGAGATTAATCCCATTGCGATACCAGAAACTGGCTTAGTCATTTGGATACCTGCGTCCATCATTGCCATTGTTCCAGCACATACCGTTGCCATAGAAGAAGAACCGTTAGATTCTAATACTTCAGACACTACACGTACTGTATATGGACAATCTTCTGGCACCATCCCTTTAAGGCCACGTTGTGCAAGATTACCGTGTCCTACCTCACGACGTGAAGTCCCACGAATAGGTCTCGCCTCACCTGTACAAAAAGGAGGGAAGTTATAGTGAAGGTAGAAGTTTTCTTCTCCTTCATGAGATGGCATATCGATTTTATTTGCATCTCTAGAGGTTCCTAAAGTTACTGTTGCTAGTGCCTGAGTTTCCCCACGAGTAAATACGGCAGATCCGTGTACAGATGGTAAATAATCTGTCTCACACCAGATTGGTCTGATATCTACAGTCTGACGGCCATCTAGGCGAAGTCCTTCGTTAAGGGTAAGATCACGTATGGCAGCTTTCTCTGCCGCACGGTAATACTTAGAGACTAAATCGCCAAAATCTTCTAGCTCCTCCTCAGAGAAAGTTCCTTTAATATCTTCTTTAATTTCTTTAAAAGCAGCACTACGCTCGTGCTTAGCAGATCCTGCTTTTGCAATAGCATATACCTTATCGTATGCCATATCGTGTACCTTTTTCTTAAGATCTTCATCAGATCTTTCTTCGGCGTACTCACGCACTTCTTTACGGCCTACAGCTTCTGCAAGGCGCATTTGCGCTTCACACTGTATTTTAATATGGTCGTGAGCAAACTTAATTGCTTCTGTCATTTCTTCTTCAGAAATTTCGTCCATTTCACCTTCTACCATCATTACAGAATCTGCAGAGGCACCAATCATCATATCAATGTCTGACTCTGCAAGCTGTGCTCTAGTAGGGTTAATTACAAACGCACCATCTACACGTCCTACACGAGCTTCAGATATCGCACACTCAAAAGGGAAGTCAGACAGTTGGATTGCAGCACTAGCCGCAAGACCCGCCATAGCATCTGGCATCACATTCTCATCGTGAGACATTAATTGGATCATCACCTGTGTTTCTGAGTGATAATCTTTTGGGAATAAAGGACGGAGTACACGATCCACAAGACGCATCGTTAATACCTCGCCATCACTAGGGCGTGCTTCTCTCTTAAAGAAACCACCTGGATAACGACCTGCAGCTGCAAACTTTTCACGGTAATCTACCGTAAGGGGTAAGAAGTCCAGATCTTTTGCTTCATAGTTAGACACTACTGTACAAAGTAACATACACTTTCCAGACTGTACTACGACAGACCCGTGTGCTTGCTTTGCCAGTTTCCCTGTTTCGATAGAAATCTCTCTACCATCTCCGAGGTCAATTACCTCTTTGTAAACCTTTGGAATCATAAGTTCTTCATTTTGATTTCCGCGAAGGCAGAAATCTTTTTCACGGTAGCACACTTTAATTTTCTTGGTGCTTACGCAAAAATGTTAATTACTTGAATACTGCGTTCTAAACATATACTTCGGTACCTGTCGCAATCCGTAAGACAAGCTCAGGATGACATTGTATCTCGCTATGTGTAGAAAGTCGCATTCTTTTCTCGTTTGTCGTTGTTGTGTTGTAGTTGTAGTTGTGACGACCAATGAAAAACTGCTGTTTTAAGCTTTCTCTGCCACTCTCATAAAGAGGGGGCGTTTGAGTGTTTTGCAATTTATGCTTTTGCCAAGCTAATTTCTTATAAAAAAAGAAAGGGAGCCATAAAGCTCCCTTAGTATTCTTATTTTCTAATACCTAATTCTTTAATAATAGCACGATATCTTAATACGTCCTTCTTAGTTAAGTAGTCAAGTAGCGCACGACGCTTACCTACGAGCATTACTAGCGAACGCTCTGTGTTATAATCTTTACGATTTTTCTTAAGGTGCTCCGTTAGGTGCTCAATACGTTGTGTAAAAATTGCGATTTGACCCTCTGCAGAACCTGTATCGTTTTTACCTTTTCCGTGCTTTGCAAAAAGTTCTTCTTTTTGCTCTTTTGTTAAATACATTCCAATATTATTTTAATGAGATTCATGTATGCGATACCTTACGTATCAACGCGCAAAGATACGTTTTTCTTATAGATATAAAAGGCCAGTATTATTTTAATTTGGCTAGAAGTAATTCGTTTTTAGCAATATACCCAAAATCTGTTGCAGGAGCCTGCGCTTTAGCCTGTTTTAAGGATTGGCTAGCATAGGTTTTTGCCACCTCATATTCCTTTTTAAGGAGAGCAACTTCTGCTCTGTAATATTTGTACCAGAAAGCCTTAGGACGCATTTCAATAGCCTTGTCATACCATCGTTCGGCTTGGTCTAGATCAATATTCTTAAATTGATAAAATTGACCTGCGTCAAAATAAGTTTGGGCCTTAATCTCACCCGTGGCATTGGTAATTTTGCTTGCAATTTCATCAAGAATAATAGCATCGCTATCTACAAGCACAGCCAATTTAATCTGTGTATGCTCCCAAGAAATAGTGAGATCTGCACCATCTGTAGTAAAATTTTCAAAAGCGATAGAAAGGGTTTCTCTCGCATCTTTAAGTGTAGTTGTATTCACTATGATACGGCCAAACTCTTCTTCTTCCTTAAAATTAGAAGCCCCCCAGAGTTTTGCATTTTTATGAAAGATGATTGTCCAGGATTCCTTTTCTGGAATGCTGTAAATACCATAAGTCCCAGCTGGGATCTCAAGTAATCCAATCACAATATTTTTGTCTGTTGTAAATTTTGTCGAAGCGTTTGCCCCTGTGCGCCACAGTTTTCCAAAAGGAATAAGATTTCCAAAAATGGTTCTCCCTTGCATATTAGGTTGCCCATATTCCAAGCTAATCTCTGCTAGACCTACTTTTTGAACAGTCTTAATGGTAGGAGATATACTGGGTTTATTGATTTGAGCTTGGGCAAAACCGCAAAGCATTAACATCAAAACACTAAGTAGGAGTAACTGCCTTTTCATAATACCCTTAAATTTTCAAAGTTTAAATATGCTAAGACGCAGAGAGCGAGTACCCCTTACAGTAAATTGAGATTAATTAAGTAGTTGTTTACACCCCAAACAAGCACCACAAAAAAGCTCTCCAACCAAGCTCCACAAACTTACTCCACAAACAAGCTCCCCAACCAAGCACTACAAACAACCTCCATTAATTAAAGCCGATCGGTAAAATTTGATTCAGCCTAGCGTTTTTTGGTTCGTTTTTTTGGCAATGCAAAAAATGAACAAACCGTTATAATCCACAAACTAGCTCCTCAACCAAGC
>JALZVV010000113.1 GCA_023299935.1 Dokdonia sp. | reverse complement strand
TTAATTGTGATATCTCCAAATCCGTCATTAGTTGCTTCTCCATCGTCATTAGAGTCATCATCTCCCTCAAAAGAGTAATATATTGTGATATTTGTCTCGTCTAGATTAAACAGCGTATAAAAAGCATTGTCGCTTATACCGTCAATTTTAAAGTAAAGTCCTCTAAAATAATCATTAAATCCATTAGGGTTCAACAAGTTGTTCGACCCTTCTTGAGCAATAATAAGATCTTGCCAATAGTCTTTATCCAGCTTAACCCTTAATCGTGGCGATAAAGTTTCTGATTCCTCAAAAGTAGGATTATCTGGTATTGTACCGTCTCCATCTAATAATGCTTCGGTTAAAACAATTGATTCGGCAGACGGAGTGAAATTTGTAAATTTTTGCAATTCAGAAGGAATTTGCACACCATCTTCATCACGCTCTACAGCTAAGAGAACAGATTGCAACAAACTTTCATCAATAGCCCCTGCAGGATTAGAAATGTCATCTGACGTAAAAATATTAGGTTCTTGAAATCCTGTGTCTGGATCAAGGTCGTTTAAGAAAAAGCTAGATTGATACAATGAGAGTTGTAATGGTTCTATTTCTCCAAAAATAGAATCAAGTTCAAAAATATCATTACCATCTTCATCTATCTCACGTATATTAACAAAATAAGGCATTTCAAAGACAACACTATCTATTACTGTTTCATCTCCAAAATCTGGATCAAATCTAGAAATCGTTGCCTGACTTAAAAATGAAGCTGTTGTTCTTCCATAAATAGGATCATCATAAATCCCTAAAACCCCTACAGGAACACCATTGGTCTGAACTCCTTCTGGATAATTCATCGTGTAGGACAGGACAGAAAAATCAGAAGCTAGATCCGTTTCAAAATTAATAGTATCTACAAGTCCAGAACCTGTTGAATTTATCTCGTCTTCACAAGCAAAAAATAATCCTATTGCAAAAGATGCCAAAAGCACTCTTGTCATTGTTAAATAAACCCTCTTCATACTATTCTTCTAAAACTCTTGTTGTATAAAACTCTTCGTACGCTTGAGGAAATTCCTCTTTCTTTTTAAAAGGAAGTACCGGAATCTTTGTTGTATTAAGAATGCCCGATAGATTTTCGTGCAGTTGAGCTGAACCTATAATAGCCGCGTCAGAATGCTTTATGCTCACTTTCATTAAGTTTTCATAGGTCGGATCTTTTAGCTCCTCTATAGAACCTGCATCTACTCCATCAAAAGCTATTTTATTAATCATCTCCTTATTCAAAGTGCCATCAAAGCCTTGATTGTATACAGAGGTGACTATTTTACTCTGGGCAAACAATGGCTCACTTGCATAATAATTTCTCAGATAGATAGGCAGTAATGCTGCCAACCACCCGTGAACGTGAATAATATCTGGTGCCCAATTTAATTTCTTGACCGTTTCTACAACTCCTTTTGCAAAGAAAATGGCGCGCTCATCATTGTCTTCAAACAGATTTCCCTCTTCATCTGTAAAGGTGGCTTTACGCTTAAAATACTCCTCATTATCAATAAAGTACACTTGTATCCTTTCTTTAGGAATAGAAGCAACTTTAATAATAAGTGGCATATCAAAGTCATTAATCACAAGGTTCATTCCTGATAATCTGATCACTTCATGCAATTGGTGCCTACGCTCATTAATATTACCATAGCGCGGCATAAAAATACGTATTTGACCTCCTTTAGAATTTACCATTTGAGGAGCTTCAAATGACATAGAGGCAATCTCGGTCTCCGGTAAGTAAGGTATAACTTCAGATGACACGTATAATATCCTCTTATCTTTCATATGTGTAGTAGTTAAATTTATGGACAAAAAACAGGCAAAAATACGAAATTTTATGCACTTTGCCTTTAAAATAGTATGTTTACAGCCGTTAATCTTTTGATAAAGTGCACTTAATTTATTCTAAAAAAGAACTTCAAGACCTAGTCGCAATGATAAGGCGCAAAGGGCAATCCATTGGTTTTGTTCCTACTATGGGCGCCTTACATCAAGGTCACACTTCATTAATAGTCGAGGCCCTAAAGAAACATCCGGTCGTTGTGGTAAGCATTTTTGTAAACCCAACACAGTTTAATAATGCCCAGGATTTAGAAAAATACCCTAGGACTCTGGACCAAGATGCACAATTTCTGTCCGACTATAAAGACCGTGTAGTTATCTATGCTCCATCAACTAGAGAGGTATATAAAAACACCGTGCAATCAACCCCATATAATTTTGAAGGAATAGAGCATGTAATGGAAGGAGAACATAGACCAGGGCATTTTGATGGTGTTGGGACTGTACTCAATCTGCTGTTTAGGCAATTCATGCCAGACGAAGCCTTTTTTGGAGAAAAGGATTACCAGCAACTACTAATCGTAAAAAAATTAGTATCGATAGAAAAATTAGCTATTAAGATTACAGGTTGTCCAATTCATAGACAATCAGATGGTCTTGCGATGAGTAGCCGCAATAAACGCCTTACTCCAGAACAGCTCAAAGTAGCGCCGTTCATTTATGCTTCCTTACAAATGGCTAAAAAAAGATTCAGTACCAAGAGTGCTTTAGAAATTAAAAAAATGATTGAACAAGGCTATGCACAACACGAAGGACTGGAACTAGAATACTTTGAAATCGCTAATATCAAAAATCTAAAACCGCTTTCGCGAAAGCGTAACAACCAAAAATACCGTGCATTTATTGCTGTTTTTTCAGGAGAAATAAGACTCATAGACAATATCGCTCTTAATTAAAATAATTATCTTTACCCTATGCTAGTAAACGTTGTAAAATCAAAAATTCACCGAGTTAAAGTAACCGGTGCTGAGCTCCATTATATTGGAAGTATAACCATAGACGAAGACCTCATGAATGCTGCTAATGTGATTGAAGGAGAGCGAGTTCAAATCGTAAACGTAACCAATGGTGAACGCCTTGAAACATACGCTATACCAGGACCGAGAAATAGTGGTGAAATTACCTTAAACGGCGCAGCAGCCCGAAAAGTATCCAAAGGAGACATTCTTATCCTTATTGTATATGCCTTTATGGAGCTGGAAGAAGCTAAGAAATTTAAACCCACGCTATGCTTCCCAAATGAAGAAAGCAATCTGCTTAGTTAATCTTGAACACTAAGAAACTCATAAAAATATTAAAAATAGGACTCCCACTTTTGCTGGGAGTTTTTTTAATGTGGTGGTGGCTTAGTAAGATGAGCTCACAAGATAGAATTGAGCTTTGGAATAATATTATTAACGCTAATCCAAAGTGGATTTTATTTTCTTTTTTGTTCTCTATTTTAAGCCATCTTTCTAGAGCTTACCGTTGGAAATTTATGTTAGAGCCTATGGGTTATAAACCCAAATTAGGCAATAGCCTAGCAGCTGTAATGACGGGCTATTTTGCAAATACCTTTGTCCTTCGTTCTGGAGAACTCTTAAGGGCAGTAGCCTTACAAAAAACAGATGACATTCCTTTTGAAAAATCCTTTGGAACTATAGTTTCTGAACGTATAGCAGACCTCGTTTTGCTATTACTTATAATGATTACCGCAATTAGTTTACAGTCTACAGCATTAATCACCTACTTCAAGGAAAGTGCAAATCCTATCCCATCTATAATTAGTCTTGTTATACTGCTAAGTCTTGGAGTTATAGGCTTGCGCATACTTAAAAATTCTACCCATCCATTTGTAATAAAAATTAGAACCTTTGGACTTGGTATTTTAGATGGCGTAAAAAGCATCTTTAAGATGAAGCATAATGCGGCTTTCATTTTTCATACCCTATTCATTTGGACCATGTACATCTCTATGTTTTGGATAGTTACATTATGTGTTCCTGGCTTAAAAGGTGCTTCTTTTGGAGTTATTCTCGCTGCATTTGTGATAGGCGCCTTTTCTATGAGCGCGACTAATGCGGGGATGGGGCTCTATCCTATTGCCATGGCTGCGGTATTTACTTTTTTTGGTTTTGAAGCAGCAGACGGCAACACTTTTGGAGGCATTATTTGGGGTACGCAAACTATTTTTAATATCATTCTGGGCGGAATATGCGCTATATACACCTTAGTTTTGAGTCAGCGAAAAAAAAATTAGTACATTGAGATTTTAAAAATCCCTATCATGAACACAAAATTAATTCCCCTATTACTGTTTCTATTTGTAATTTCGGCAACTGCCCAAATCCAATATGAAGAAATCCAATCAGATAAATTAGGCTCTAGTCGCCAGATTAAAGTCCAGCTTCCTCGCAACTACGATACAAATACAGATAAAACCTACCCTATTCTTGTTGTATTAGATGGGGACTATCTTTTTGAGCCTGTCGCAGGAATGACAGATTACTACAGTTACTGGGAAGAAATGCCAGAGGCAATTGTAGTAGGTGTTAATCAAGCAGACACTAGGGATGACGATACATTATACGATGAGTTAAATGCATTACCTACAGAAACAGGTGTTGCCTTTTTTGAGTTTTTAGGGTTAGAAATGATGCCTTGGTTAGACAACGAGTATAGAACTAATAGTTTTAGAATTGTTGTTGGACACGATGTTACTGCAAACTTTATGAACTTTTATCTCATGAAAGAATCAGCCTTGTTTCAAGGATATATTTCTTTAAGTCCTGACCTCTCTCCGGAAATGGAAACAAGGTTAGCTGCTCAATTAGGTAAAACACAACAAAAAATATTTTACTATCTAGCTACTGGAACTGAAGACATCAAACCCTTGCGCGAAGCAACAGAAGTTTTAAACAGTCAGTTAAAAACGGTTTCCAACGAAAATCTCAAGTATTACTTTGACAATTTTGAAGGAGCAACACACTACTCGCTTGTAGGAAAGGCAATTCCTAGTGCTTTAGAAAACATATTTACTATCTATAAGCCCATAAGCAGGAAAGAATACAACGACGTAATACTAAAGTTAGATGGCTCACCCTATGATTATCTAGCCGATAAATATGCAACGGTGAAAACGCTTTTTGGCCTTGACGATAAGGTTAGACTCAATGATTTTACAGCCATATCTAAGGCTACCAAGAAAAAAGGAGATTGGGTTGGCCTAGAAAATTTAGGCAGATTAGCACGAGAGCAATATCCTGAAACTATGCTAGGAAACTACTACCTAGCCCAAGCACTAGAATATAGTGGTGAGCCCAAAAAAGCCATGAGAATGTATCAAAACGCCTATCTCTTAGATGAAATCTCTTTTCTCACTAAAGACCTTATGCTCGACAAAGCAGATGAGATCAAAGCAGATTTTGGATATTAATACGAGATTGTAAACATAAAAAAGCCGCATATAAAGCGGCTTTTCTATTGCTGTATATTTGAAAAATAAAAATTATCTCTTGATAATTCTTTTGACAACGTTTATTCCGTCTAATGTGGCTTCTACAAAATATACACCTATTGGTAAAGAAGCAATATTTACCTCACTTGTAAGTGCCCCAATCTCTTGACGCTTTACTTCTTGTCCTAATACATTGTAAATAACCACACGCTCAATGTCATTCTGAGCATGTATCGTAATTGCTGACGCCGCTGGATTAGGAAAAACAGAAAAGTCGTTTGTCTGAAATTCTTCTGTGTTTAGGATTGCATTATCTGCATAAACAAAAAGATTTGCTCTAAAGTTTGCCCCCTCTGTTACAGGTTGGTGAAAATTAACCGTTGTCATACCGCCTACTATGATTAATCCATCACCCCAATCCTTTTCAGCCAAAACCACACCACCAGTCGGTGCAATACCAGCAATAATAGTTGCATAATCTGTTCCTGTGATTGTAGCATGACTGTAATCATTTCCGGTCATTGTTGTAGCCGTAGGCGTATTAGGCCCGGCAATTGCTGGATGTGCAGCATCTACCTCGACTGTTTCATTTACATACTCAGATCCATCATAACTAAGCAAAGTTCCTCCAAATCCAAAGTCTATGTTCCCTCCAGAGGTTGGAGCAGCATTAATAATTAAACTCCCTCCATTACTTACCCAAGTTTCCAAGGCAGTGATATTTGTGGCAAGAAACGCTCCTAGCGCACTTGGACCAACATCTGATCCGTCCATAAAAACAAAAGCCGTGTCAGAAGAGAAAACAGCAGCCAAGTCTAAAGTCTCAAAAAAATCTTCTATCCAGTTTCCTGTTCCAAAAGCTAAGTCCATAGCCTCATCGTTTGTTGTAGAATTCCAAGGTCGCCCCAAGTTAGATCGCAAATAATACTTATCTCCATCTGAGGCTTGAGTATTGTTTTCAGGTAAATTAAGAGAAATTGCGAATAGCTCCTCGCAGCCAGGCTCAGGTGCGGACGTAGCAGAACATTGTGCATTAACCTGGTAAGATGCGATTAACATAAAGGCATTTACAAATAATTTTAAGGTAATTTTTTTCATAAGATTATATTAGTTAGTTAATAACACAACAATAGTGTCTTTCCCGAACAAAGATAATTTGTAAATTTGTAAAATTCTCTTTTTGTTTAAGAAATTAGAGTATTGGGCATTCCTTTCTTAACGTTATTTTATTAATATCCAACTCATTATGACCAAACTTAAAACGACCTTCTTTTGTCAAAACTGTGGTACACAGCATGCAAAATGGGCGGGACAATGTCACGCTTGTAAGGAGTGGAATACTATTGTAGAAGAGGTTGTCCAGAAAGAAGATAAAAAAGACTGGAGGCTGGGAAATCCTGCTTTCGCGAAAGCAGAAAAAAAAGTCTCAAAAGCTCTTAAAATAAATGAAATCTCAACTGCGCCAGAAAAGCGTTTAGAGACTAAAAATACTGAACTCAATCGCGTTCTAGGGGGTGGATTAGTGCCAGGCTCTTTAACTTTATTAGGAGGAGAACCAGGAATAGGAAAGAGCACCTTATGCTTGCAAATCTCACTTAATCTGCCGTATAAAACCTTATATGTGTCGGGTGAGGAAAGTCAACAGCAAATAAAAATGCGTGCAGAACGTATTAATCCGGAAAGCTCACAATGCTACATACTATCTGAAACCAAAACACAAAATATCTTTAGACACCTTTCAGAATTAGTCCCAGATATCTTGATTATAGATTCCATACAAACACTGCACACTAATCATATTGAAAGTAGTCCTGGAAGTGTATCACAAATACGAGAGACTACTGCCGAGCTCATAAAATTTGCCAAAGAAACAGGTACTCCAGTAATTCTTATTGGACATATTACTAAAGATGGCAATATAGCGGGCCCAAAAATATTGGAACATATGGTAGATACGGTATTACAGTTTGAAGGAGACCGTAATCACGTCTATCGCATTTTAAGAGCTCACAAAAACAGGTTTGGAAGTACAAATGAACTGGGAATTTATGAAATGCAAGGAAGTGGTCTTCGAGAAGTATCTAATCCTAGTGAGATCCTTATTTCTAAAAATGCAGAGGATCTAAGTGGGACGGCTGTAGCCGCAACCTTAGAAGGCATGCGCCCATTAATGATTGAGATTCAAGCTTTAGTGAGTACGGCCGTTTATGGAACGCCCCAACGCAGTACAACCGGTTATAATGTCAAGCGCTTAAATATGCTTCTTGCCGTTTTGGAGAAAAGAGCAGGCTTTAAACTAGGCGCAAAAGATGTGTTTCTTAATGTAACTGGCGGTATTTCTGTAGATGACCCTGCCATAGACCTTGCCGTAGTAGCTGCTGTTCTCAGTTCTAATGTAGACATCGCTATTGATAAATCCTTGTGTTTTGCAGCAGAAATTGGACTGGCTGGAGAAGTAAGACCGGTAAATCGCGTTGAACAGCGTATTCATGAGGCTCAAAAATTAGGTTTTAAAAGCATATTGGTTTCTACCTATTGTAAAATCCCTGAGGGAGACTATGGTATCAATATCATAAAAGTAGGTAAAGTAAATGATGTAGTGAGACATCTATTTGGTTAAAATAAAACGTAAGTTAAGTTCTCATTAAACGACATAGGAATTTAAACTAAATTATTTGTCATGAATAAAAACTACACTTTAATATTTATTTTATCTTTTTTTACCTATTTGACTCAGGCGCAATGCACTTTCGGGAATGACATAGGAGGATTTGATCCACAAAACAATTTTGACTGGGCGCAATCTTTTACTGCAGAATGTGATGGCTTTCTCGAATATGTTGAATTCATTACTGGCAGTGGAGGCACACAGCAAGCAAGAACACTAGAGGTTTTTGAAGGCGCAACAGTTACGGGGGAACCATTTTATACTCAGGATTTTCCTGTAATGACTTTTGGAGCGGCGGGAGAAAGCCTTAGAATTGAATTAGCAGAAGATTTTCCTATTGCTGCAGGCGATGAGTTTACCTTCCAGATTCCTGGAGTTACTGTAAACCTACTAGTAGATATTAACAATCCTTATCCTGGCGGATTTGCCTTTGAGAACGGAAATGAGTTTAATCAGGTTGTAGATTTTGTTTTTAATGTAAGTATCACAGATGAGTCATTATCTACAAGTGAGTTTTCTCTTACGGATGTTACCATATTTCCTAACCCAACCACAGACCAAATAACTGTGTCGCTAGGTCAGAATGTGCGGGATGTGAGTCTTACTATCTACAATGTACTAGGAGCTATCGTGCAACAAGAAAGCACGTCTAATTCTTCTAGTATAGAAGCTAACGTGTCTAACTTAACGCCTGGAGTATACTTCTCAGTAGTGGACACAGAGCAAGGCACAGCCAACCTTAGGTTCATAAAGAATTAAAAATAGGGATAGTCTAACCTAGCTTTAAGGAGCTGGGTTAGGAATATCCTTATGCACTTCCTCAATAGCTGTTAGTGCTTCATTAGTAAGCACGACATCAATACTACCAATATTTTCTTCTAACTGCTTTATAGATGTAGCGCCTATTATATTTGCGGTAACAAAAGGCCTTGTATTTACATACGCAAGAGACATTTGCGTTAAGCTTAATCCATGTGCATCTGCAATGGCCTTATAACGTCTTGTGGCCTTGAAGCAATTATCGTTATGATATCTATTGTAATTAGGATAAAGGGTTACGCGGCCATCTTCTGGATATTCATCTAAGTATTTCCCTGTAAGCATCCCAAAACCTAATGGAGAATAAGGCAATAAACCTACTTCTTGACGGAGTAAAATCTCGACCAGGCCTACTTCGTCTTTTCTGTTGAGTAGACTGTATGGGTTTTGTACCGTAATCATTTTCGGGGCTCCCTTGCGAGCTTCTTCTAAATACCTAGATAAACCATAGGGAGTTTCGTTAGACAAACCTATCTGACGTATTTTCCCTGCTTTTACAAAGCTATCTAAACTTTCAAGTATCTCTGCAAAATTATCTTTCCATGCTTCACTAGTATCATGGGTATATCCTAATTGCCCAAAGAAATTTGTACTGCGCTCTGGCCAGTGCAATTGGTACAAATCAATATAATCTGTACCCATTCTCTTAAGACTTTTATGGATAGCATCTTCTATCTCGTTCTTTGCAAACCCGCCTGTTCTTATATGCTTTGTAAATGGAGCAGGTCCAGCTATTTTAGAAGCAATGACTACTTTATCACGATTGTTGTTTTTCTTTAACCACTTCCCAATAATGATTTCTGTATGCCCATAAGTTTCTGCTCTTGGATTAGGAACACTATAAAGCTCTGCTGTATCTATAAAGTTAACTCCTTGAGACAAGGCATAATCTAGCTGAGCGTGACCCTCTTCTTCTGAGTTTTG
>JALZVV010000112.1 GCA_023299935.1 Dokdonia sp. | reverse complement strand
GAAATTCAAGAAAAACTTAACAATAGACCACGAAAAATTATTGGATACAAAACACCTAAAGAAATGATAGATTTAGAACTGAAACTTGTAGCTTAGACTAACTTAATCAAAGCAACGTTTGTTGCGTTAGAACATTGAATGCAGCTTTTGTATTATCTACATCTAATGAATATAACTTTTAAAAAAAAATATGAAAATTGGAAAGCTAAACTTATTGTTCATTTTGGGGTTAATAATTTTTTCAAGCTGTAATGATGACAATTCAAATCAATCGGAAATCCTAAGCGGTATTTGGAATTTAGAAAATGTTAGTGGCGGATTTCCAGGCGCTGACATTGATTATGAAAACGGAATTGTTAAGTGGGAATTTATACCTGAAAGTCAAAATCTCATTGTTACAAATTCAGTAATTAACAATAGCTCTCAAAGTGTTTATTTACCAATACAAAGTGGAAATTATAATTATAGTTTAACTGAATCAAATGGCAAAACTTTTATTCAAATTGAAAATTTTGCAATTCATACCAACGGAGAATATGGTAGCTATATCATAGATGGCGGAATTTTGACAATTGACCAAGGAGAAGGCTCTGAGAGCAGTGCTAGTGATGTATTTATACTAATGTTTGATTAAAACTACTGCCAACACCGTATAAAAATAATTGCGGTTTAGTGCTTAATCGAAGATCGTTGCGTCTTTTTATACATAACCGATTATGAACAATTATTCATATCATTTTTATTGATTTTATAAGGTATTCATCGGTCGCTGCGCTCGGTAACCTAAAGGTGAACCCAAATTGCTACATTGTCGCTACCCTCCAATCCCCGACCTTTGGGATATGTACATCATCGCAGCGCAATGCCAGATTACATAAGGAGTAGGAATTAGGTACAAAACTAACAATCACTTTAGCTTTAATGCTATGGCAAACGTACTAATGTAGGCTTCCCTACAAATACTTCTATGGGAATATGAATTTTATTGTTTTTAAAGAGTTTGCAGAAATTCAAGACATTGATTTCATTGACAGTGAACAAATTGAAATAAATGGAAAAATCATTAAGGCAGGAATGAGTTTCGAGGAAGTTGCTAAAAAACTAGAAATTAAATTATCAGAAGGAGATTATTTAACCAAACGTATTAATGATTTATACAAAAGAAGGTTTAGATGAATTTTACTTCTTTAAATTCGAAGAGAATTTACTAGACAGATTTGACATATTTGAACCTTGCTAAAAAGCAAACGTCCAACACAATGTCTATAAGAAAATAGCATTTACCTCCTATTCCTACCTCTATTCCTGTTACTGTTTTTAGAAGAACCATTAGAAGAGCGTCCAGATCTAGAACTCGTATTCCCTCTTGAGTTTCCAGAACTGCCTCTACCCGAATTTTGAGGCCTTCTACCTCTTCCCTGCCCCTGTTTAATAGGTGCAGTAGATGCATTGGGGTCTGGTTCAAAACCAGGTACAATCTCTACAGGGATTTTCAAGCCTGTAAGTTTTTCTATGGATCTTAGATACGAGGTTTCATCTGCACTTACTAGTGATAGGGCTTGCCCATTTGCTCCTGCTCTACCCGTACGCCCAATCCTGTGTACATAATCTTCTGAGATATTAGGCAGTTCAAAATTCACCACGTGTGGCAATAATGGTATATCAATCCCTCGTGCGGCAATATCTGTAGCTACAAGAACACGTATGGACCCATCCTTAAATCCTGCCAAAGCTCTTGTTCGTGCTCCTTGACTTTTATTACCGTGTATGGCTGCAGCAGATATCTTTGCCTTATCCATTTTTTGACACAGTCTATTAGCACCGTGTTTGGTTCTAGTAAATACTAAAACCTGTTTCCAGTTACCTTCAGATATAAGCTTGATAATCAAGTCCGTTTTTAAGGTCTTGGCAACGCGATATACTTTTTGATCTATGGCATCTACGGTAGAGTTTTCTGGCGTAGTTTCTACCATTACAGGGTTATATAAAAAGTCATTGGCTAGACTTTTTATCTCCCTAGAAAAAGTAGCAGAGAACAATAAGCTTTGTCTGCGTTTAGGCAGCAAATCTGTAATTTTCTTAATATCTCTCAAGAAACCCATATCCAGCATTCTATCGGCTTCATCTAGTACTAATATCTCTACTCTAGAAAGAGAAAGTAATCCTTGATTTTGTAAATCTAATAATCTTCCTGGAGTGGCAATTAAAACATCTACTCCATTTCTAATCGTAGCCACTTGTGGCCGCTGATTTACTCCTCCAAAAATCACTGTAGAACGTAAATCTAAAAACTCACTATATGCTTTAACATTTGCATGAACCTGAGCGGCTAGTTCTCTAGTAGGCGTGAGCACTAATGCTCTAATAGGACGTCTTTTCTGAAGTTGCCCATCTGCTAATCGGTGTAAGAGCGGTAGTGTAAATCCAGCCGTTTTACCAGTACCCGTTTGGGCAGAAGCAAGCACATCATTTCCTTTTAAAATTAAAGGAATTGCTTTTTGTTGTATAGGTGATGGAGTAGTATAGCCTTGCTTAGCAACGGCTTTTAATAAGGGCGCAGATAGTCCCAGAGAATTAAATGACATATATATGATTGTGCAAATGACATTCTAATCTATAGCGTCATTTTCTATTAAAGGCCGAAAGGTACGCTTAATTATACCCATACTACTATTTAATATAGGTTTATGTTAACTATAATGTATAAGCAGTTTACCAGCCTTCTCTTTTCACAAGATTTGCAATATGCATAAAATGATGCATACTATGCCAGGCATATTGCCCTACATTTTTGCGCAAGCTAAACGTAACATTACCATCAGGATGTACAAAAGTGTTATCAAAATCTTCTGTGCTCATAGTTTGTAACAAACGTACCAATTTATAATGTACGGCTTCTATACTGCGCAGTGACCACTCTACCGGCATTCCTACTAAATCAGGAAGATCTGTCCATTTATCTTGAAGATATGGCTTGATAGTCGGGTTATCTTCGGTAAGTGCCCATTTAAATCGTATATAACTATGTAGATGGCTATCTGCCACGTGATGCACCACTTGGCGTATGGTCCAACCGTCTGTTCTGTATGGAGTATCTAACTGCGCATTACTCAACTCACTTACCATATCCCTCAATTGGGCAGGAAACATTTCTAGAATGGTAATCCATTCTTGGAGTTTTTCATCGGTAATGGTTTCTGGGGCTATAAATTTGCCTACTGGGTACTGTAAGTGATTGTGTTTTTCCATACCCCAAAAATAGAAAAAGTGCTTACCTAAGTAAACACTTTTTTATAAGTAGTTATTCACAAGAAGTACGCTTTCGCGAAAGCGTAACCTCCTTATTTTACAGCCACAAGCTCTACGTCAAAAACAAGCGTAGCATCTGGAGGGATCACTCCGCCAGCGCCAGCACTGCCATAAGCAAGGTCTGAAGGAATCACAAAACGCGCCTTATCGCCCACTTTTAATAATGCTATACCTTCATCCCAACCTTTGATAACTTGACCTACGCCTAAAGCAAAATCAATAGGTTGGTTACGTTTAAAAGAACTATCAAAAACAGTTCCATCCGGTAATTGCCCTTTATAGTGCACAGAAACGGTTTGTCCTTTCTCTGCTTTGGCACCATTCCCTTCCTGTATTATCTGGTAACGAAGTCCGCTTTCAGTTTTATCAAAACCACTGGCAAGTCCTTCTATCTGTGATTCTTGAGCAGCTTTTGTCTCTGCAATACGCTTTGCACGAGATCCTTCAAAGGTTCTAAAAGCCTCTACAGCGTTCCAAGCTTGTGCCTCTGCCCCTTGACGAATGATTTCTACTTTCTCCATAGTATCTCCTTGCGCAACAGCATCTACAACATCCTGTCCTTCTACCACACTACCAAAAACAGTGTGTTTTCCATCTAACCAATCTGTAGGAATATGGGTGATAAAAAACTGACTTCCATTAGTTCCTGGACCGGCATTAGCCATACTCAATTTTCCTGGAGCATCGTGCTTAAGGTCTGGATGAAACTCATCATCAAACTTATATCCCGCATCTCCAGTTCCTGTCCCTTGAGGGCAACCTCCTTGGATCATAAAATCTGGAATCACTCTATGAAATTGTAAACCGTCATAATAAGGGGTTCCTTGAGACTTTACTGTATTCTCTAAGTTTCCTTCGGCCAGAGATACAAAGTTCCCTACGGTTCCTGGGGTTTTCTCGTGTTCTAGTTTTACGAGTATGTCGCCCTTAGGCGTCTTAAATTTTGCGTATATACCGTCTTGCATGTGTCATTTTTTTAATGATGTGCAAAGATAGTGAGGAATAATGAATTGAAAAACGATTGGAGAATAACGATTAACGATTGGAGATTGTTGATTAATGAACTAGAATAAGGTGGTTGAGTGATTTTACTTTTGCAAAAAGTCAAATTGTACCGAAACTACCGCTTTAAAAAGATTAACGATTGCAGATTGAAGATTGAAGATTTTTGAATTAAGACATCAAGGTGGTTGAGTG
>JALZVV010000111.1 GCA_023299935.1 Dokdonia sp. | reverse complement strand
AGCATGACGATTTAGAGAGATGTGTTATTACTTTTATTTGAAAATAAACTTAAAAATTTAATGGGTAATCGTGTGTTTTCACCTAATCGAAAATGTATCGAAATCACGAAGTGTAGATGAGAGTTTACATCACCCTGAACTTGTTTCAGGGTCTCACTAATATGTTAAACTAGGTGGAGTCTTAAATGTGACGTAGTACAGAATATATCGCCTCAGTCTGATTTAAATTCAGGGGATATAAAAATAATCTATCTAATTTTATGGGATGCTCAAACGAGTTGAGCAGGATCAAAAATTAATCCAAGGCCTTCACAAATAACCAAGCCTCTTTATTATCTTTTTTTCTAATGATGCGCAATTCTTTTAGGGCTTCTTGAGCGTCTGTATAACTGCCATAAACCACTTGGTGCAATCCATATTTATTAGCTCCTATCTGGCGAGCTTTAAAGCCTTTTGCACGCAATTGTGCTACTCGTTTTTGAGCATTTTCTTTCATTCTAAACGCTCCGGCAATTACATGATATTTACCTTGAGGTTGGATAAGTTCTAGAGTAATCGCGGGTAGCGGATTGTCTATTACAAAAGTGGCTTCTTGGATTTTAGCATCCAGTAATTCTTTAGCCTCTTCTTGAGACGCAAGATTGTGCGACTCCACATCTTTTACATACTTAAAACCACCTGCTCCAGCAATACTTAACCCAATAAGAGCAATGGCCGCATACTTAAGCCATCCTGTATTGCGACGTTCTGGGCTAATGGCAATCACTGCTTTTTCTTCTAAGGCGGCTACCTGCTCTTTATACACCTCTCTAGCGACTGCTGGCGTGGTGAATGAAGACAGTCCAAACGAACTTGTGAGATAATTAAGGTGGTATGAAGGCTCAAACTGCAAGGCGTTATCTACACTTAAACTAAAAACGCCTACATTTTTAAGCTCTTGCCCTTCTCCTTGATGCAATCCATCCCATAACCTACGTACATAAGAGGCTATTTTTTGATTGGCATCTTCGTGAGGAATCATTTCTGCCGTAGCAATATAGTTTGCCAGTAGGCCATCGTTATCCACCAGCTGACTATTAAAAGAGAGCTTCTTTTTAGGTGGATAAAATGCCTGTGTTGTTTCATGCACTCTCGCCGATTGGTACTGCGATAAAAACGCACCAAACTCAGGAAGGATAACACATTCATATCTGTATAACAAGTCGCTTATGTACTGGTCTAATTGCATAGTTTAAAGGTAATTTTTTTTTGCACTCATCAAAACTTAGGCGTAAGATTTTATTAACATAGAGAAAAGTTGTTTATTAGTACTGAAAATCAATCACATTGCTTTCAGAAAAAGACCTTATCGCCTTGCTTACCCTACAACGCATTCCGTTTTTGGGTGATGGGAGTATAAAGAAACTCATTCAGATTTTCGGAAGTGCCAGCGAGGTATTGGCTCAAAAAAAGAATAGACTCTTGCAGATTGATGGTATAGGCGAGCATAAATTGCAATCGTTTTGGGATGAGGAGCATCACGCTTTCGCGAAAGCAGAATTACAACACATACAATCCAACAATATCTCCTTCACGACCTATACAGATCCTAGCTATCCAGAACGGTTGAAGCACTGTATTGATGGCCCCGTAGTCTTATTTCAAAGAGGGAATATAGAGCTCTCCAACCGAAGGATCTTGAGTATTGTAGGTACCCGAAAAATTACGACCTATGGCAAGGCTTTTATCGATAAGTTTATTGAAGAAATTGCCCCTTTTAACCCCATCATCGTTTCTGGATTTGCTTATGGAGTAGATATTGCTGCTCATAGAGCCTGTATTGATGCTGGTTTGCAAACGATAGGGGTGTTTGCTCACGGACTCAATCAAGTCTATCCTAAAACGCACAGTAAATACATCTCAGGGATGGAAAAAAATGGAGGGTTCTTTACTGATTTTTGGTCTAGTGATGCCTTTGTACATACCAATTTCTTGAGGCGTAACCGCATTATAGCAGGATTGAGTGAGGCAACACTAGTGATAGAAAGCGCCGAAAAAGGGGGGTCGCTCGTTACTGCAGACTTTGCAGTGGGCTACAACCGGGATGTATTTGCGGTACCGGGAAGAGCAGATGATAAACTAAGTTTAGGGTGTAATAATCTCATTAAACAGAATAAAGCGCATTTATGCACCAGCGCGGCAGATGTGGCCTATATCTTAAACTGGAAATTGGAAGAAGAAGCCCCCAAAGTGATACAAAAACAACTCTTTGTAGAACTCACCGAAGAAGAAAAAGTAGTCTGGCGTTTTCTTAAAGAGCAGGGTAAAGAACAACTAGATATTATTGCATTACACTGCAAACTGCCTACTTTTAAAATTGCATCATTACTATTACAACTAGAAATGAAAGGAGTGGTGCGAGCTTTACCTGGCAAGCAATTTGAGTTAGCTTAAGGAAATAGCAGTACGAAACTTAGATCGTTTTAGCATAAATAATTTGATCTATCTCAGTGTGCAGTGATGCTTTTTTGTAGCCTAAGTTTTCATAAAGGGCAATGGCCGCATGATTATCTTCTTTAACCGAAAATTCTATGGTACAGCCGGCACTTGCTTGTTCTAATTGATGGATTAGGGCTTTGGCAATTCCTTTGCCTCTATGTGCCCTATCAACGGCGAGTTGATGCAACCAGATGCGATTGTCATTCTTGAAGGAAACCACAAAACCTATAACGACATCATTTTGAATAGCAACATAGGATACTTTAGAAAAGAGTCTGGCTACGATGTAATACAGCATCTTTGTATTAGGCTTTAAGACATCTTTGTTTTGATCTGATAAAGCCTTTACCGCATTGAGATAGGTCTCGGTATAGGGAACAATAGTGTAGGACATAAGTTTTACACTATTGGTAGTATTGGAAGGTAGAATCCTTACAATAGGATTGGATCTATTTTTAATGGAAGAGGGTAAATATCCTATTCCAAAAAATCATTAACATCTAATAAGTCATATTCTGGAGAGGAATCAAAAAATATGTTTAATAGATTCATATGTCCAGCACCATAAATCACTACTATTCTATCTTCAGGGCTGGTGTCTATACGCTGTATATTCCTAAAAATCCTCAAATTCCTATTGAACCACCAGGAGCTCACAAAATCAGGGCCCAACTGCTCGTAATCTTCGGTTTCGTATTTAAAAATACCTATTAAATAATCCCCGAGTCCCTTTTTGTTGTATTCTTCAGTATTGATTCTTTTTAATTCTGCAATAATTCCTTCCTGTTTAAACAAGCGCTTTTCATTGCGATACGAGTATATCGTACTATCTGGGTTTTTATAAAAATAGTTCCAGAATTTTTCTTTGCTCATCTTGTTGTCACCATCAGTAAGTTGCAGTATTTGCTCATAGTCTGCGCCCCACGCATCTGTGCAAAATAAGGTTGTTAACCTCATCTTTTTTGCAAGTCTAAATCCAATTTGTTGCTCCTCACTTCTGCTAAGTATGTGTTTTCCCGCTAGATAAGCCGTGTAGAGCGAGTCATACAATTTTTGTTTTTCTGGCAGTCTTTCTATGACAATTGTAGTGGGCTTAAAGGCCGCAAGTTTAGCGACGATTACTTCTATCTCTTTTTGATATTGCGCCTCTAAAACATCAATTTGATTGCTGCTGGCTGTCTTGACAACATCTAGATTAGGAAAGTTAAAGTGAAAGCTGCCTAGAGTAAGCACTTGAGTTTGTGCAGTCTTAGTGACTGGCTCAAGTGATGCAAGCTTTTTATGAGGCGCTTCTTCTTTACGGCTACAAGAATTGCAAAGGAGGATTAGGAATACAAGGGTAAATATTTTTTTCATGGCGGCCTGTTCTTATTTAAAAAGACCTTCCAATTTTTAAAGTGTTACAGTGAGAGATGAAAGTGACTTGGGTAAGCGCCGAATACACAGCTTGCAATAGTTGTCTTCAAAAGTCAAGTTCATCTGGTAGAGGAGTGGCTAGCTCTTTATCAAAATAAATTCGGCTTAATTGATTTAACCATATTTCATCATAATAATATTCAGAAAAGAAGCTCCAAGATTTTGCATCTGGAACATAAAACACATCGGCTAATTTATTTTCACCATTGGTTCCATTGCTATAAACAATGGTTTTAAGACCTTTAATAGTAAATTCTTCTTTTTTTAAATCTATAGATTTAGTAGTTAATCCATGAAGAGTGACTAATGTCTTGAATGTATCTTGGTTTAATCGTTCTGAAGAGATGTGCAGGTAAACCTCATTGGAGTAATTATAGAAGTTTAGAGAATCCTTTTCAATCAAATAGTGCGCTATCTTTTTTGCAATCTTTAATTCTTTTAGCTCCGCCTCTTTTGATTTACAACTATTAAAACTAATTAATAGTGTACTTAAAATAAAGACCCTTGTAATTCTATTTTTTATTGATTTTTTCAATTAGGCATGTTTTGCAAAATGGAGATTAAAGGATTGGTGAGAGTCTTGCTTGGGAGGATGTTTGAGGTGGTGTAAAAAGTTCGTGAATAGGGGTTAGTTATATTCGGTGTTAGGCATCTGGCATTTCTCAATCATTTTCCATTTCTAATAATGAATATGAAAGTTCAATTGATAAATTCCGTACTTCTTCGCTCGAATTCAAATTATTGGCTAAAGAAGCAACAACCATTTTTTTGTCAAAATAGATTCTAAAATAACTACTTGACCCAACTTGTGTTCCATTATGTTCAATGATTTTTCCTAATTTCGGATTTGTCCAATTATCCCAACCGAAAGTATATTCCATTTCCTTATTATCATTATTGGACAATTGAATCATCAGTTCTGTGGTCGAAAGATTTATTAATTTACAATTAAGGATTGCTTTTCCGAATTTCAACAAGTCTTCTGCTGTTGAGTTAATTCCTCCACCAGAATATGTGTAACTCAAATCGTTTTTTGGACTTCTATAAAAATTACTACCAAGTTTTATGTAAACATTATTTTTAGTTTGTTCTAAATTAGTTTGAGTCATATTTGCAGGTTTCCAAATATATTCCTGCATATAAGTTTGATATGGTTTCCCTGAAATTTTTTCTATAATAGCACCAAGTAAAGTATATCCAAAAGAGGAATATAAAAATGTAGTTCCAGGTTTAAATACAAGTTCTCTATTCTGAAATTTATCAAGAGCTTTTTCACAATTGTCATAATGAGTAAAATTGAATATTCCTAAATCAGATTTGTAATGAGGAATTCCAGATATATGATTTAACAATTGTCGTATTGTGATATCTCCTTTTTCTTTTTTCGGAAATTCTGGCAAATAGTTTTGGATTGGTACATCTAAATTAATTTTGCCTTTTTCATAAAGTTGAAGTATGGCAATAGCAGTCATAGGTTTGCTAACAGATGCAATTCTAAATTGACTAAATAGACTTGGTTTTTCTTGATTGGTTTTGTCCAAAAAACCAGCTGTAGATAACCAACTTCCACATTTTTCAGAATAAACACCTGTAGAAATTCCTAAAAAGTTATTCTTATTTATTGCAGAATTTATAATGCTATCGGCTTTGAAGTTAAAACTTCCTAATTCATTACAATTCAGATCATTTTTGCTTTGAGATAAGGAAATTGGTTTGTCCGAAAATGGGTTTAAACTATAAGGTTCAAAAGACCAATAGAAAATATAGGAAAGTAGAAGTAAAATTATTCCTAAAATTATTTTTCGTTTGTTCATAGGTTACTTCTGCTTGTGCCTAACGGTTACCTATAAGAATAGTGCGGTTTTGTATGCGAGGATTTTCCGCAGGAAAATCAGATGTAACAAAAACGCACGAACTCTTGATTAAGCACTAAACTACGCATTA
>JALZVV010000110.1 GCA_023299935.1 Dokdonia sp. | reverse complement strand
AGGTTAGCTTTTTTATGGCGGTGGCTATGCGGGTTAGAATCCCGAAAGCTTTCGGGACGAGCGCATAGGCAGCGGCAATTTTACATAACGGCTAATTATGGTACAAACACGCCGAATCTTCAAGCCAGACCAAACCCAAAAGAAAATTGTTTAATGACCCATAGATGTCTTATAAATGAGCCAGACGATATATTGTAGGGATATTTTACATAATAGAGAATTATAGCTATCAAATGGGTTACCCACTATAAAAGACAAAACAATACAATTGTACTATAATTTATATTATGTCAAATAGTGTTTTTGAATTTCCTTCCAATACTACTTCTAAGCGTATATAACAATGATATGGACTCTTCAATCCCAATTACTCCCAACTACCCATATACCGTATGGATTGTCTCTGATTACTATTTACTACCAGAGTGGCTTTTCCAGTAGCAAATAAACGTAAATTAATGTTGTAGAACTCTGAACCTTCTTTAGTTTTGATCGTAATAGAACGGTCGTTAGGATGTTTACTGTCTGTTTTTGTTTCGCTTGTAAAAGAACCATGCACTCGTATTCCTGTATTTCCTGAAATACCTCCAGAAATTTGGCGGGTACCGAAATACGGCAAATCCATAGCGATACTATCTTGTACGATGTGTATTTGAGACCCCCCATCGAGATAGACACGATTACCATTTACAATATTTCCGGCCGGCTGTAAGGCATTGAGTACTTGGGTTGCGTCATTGTCTAAAGGTATTGCCCATTCTGCCGTGATTGTATAGTTAGTGGAGTCTACAGCTCTTGCCAAAGCCTCTATTTGGGCATCACTCACCACAGTCTTACTGGCACAACTTGCCAAAATAACGATCAATACAAGGTAATACAGTGTTCTCATAATACTATTTTCATTTCATTTCCGCGAAGGCGGAAATCTCTCGCGAAGATTGATAGAATAACTAGTTCTAAAGATACAATAACCGTTCCTAATATATTTTATCAAACATCTTAAAAACAATACACTTCCCCATCGCATTAAGCGTACTTTTGCGTGATGCAAAAAGAAAGAAGGTCTCAAATAGAGTTTATAGCGCTTATGGCTGCCTTGATGTCTGTCACCGCTCTGGCTATAGATGCTATATTGCCTGCCTTGCAACTCATCGGTAATGATATGGGCGTTGTGCAGGTATCAGACAATCAGCTTCTTGTAACGATGATCTTTTTAGGTCTGGGGATTGGGCCCTTGCTTTTTGGCCCCTTGTCTGACTCAAAAGGTCGAAAGCCTTCTGTATATATAGGTTTTGCTATCTTTTTGATCGCTAGTGTTATTTGCGTCTATGCCCAAAGTCTCGAGATAATGATCATCGGCCGTATTTTACAAGGTATTGGACTCTCTGCACCACGAACGATCTCTATAGCAATTATTAGAGATCTTTTTGAAGGAGATTATATGGCCCGTATCATGTCCTTTGTAACTGTGGTATTTCTATTAATCCCTATCGTTGCTCCGGCTATGGGACAAGTGATACTTGATACCTATAATTGGAAAGCTATTTTTGTAGTACAAGGTGTAATCAGTATTCTCGTAGCCACCTGGTTTTGGAAACGTCAAAAGGAAACTTTACAAGTAGCCCATAGAATCCCTTTTTCTTTGGAAAGAATAACAAGTGGATTTAAAGAAACCTTAAAATATCCGCGCACAATAGGCTTTACCATAATTCAAGGATTTATCGTAGGCTCTTTTCTGGTATACCTCAGTGCGTCACAGCAGATATTTCAAGATCAGTACGGCCTCGTAGACGAATTCCCATATATTTTTGCCGGACTAGCCATAGCCATAGGCACTGCCATTTTTCTCAATGGGGCATTTGTGGTACGTTTTGGTATGGAAAAGATAGTGAGTAGATCGCTTGTAGGGTTTTTTATAGTTTCTATAGCCTACTTGGCGTTTTATAGTACTGTGGCACGACCTTCTATAGGCGTACTCATTGGCTTTTTTGCCTTGCAGTTTTTCTGTATAGGATTCTTGTTTGGTAATTTACGAGCCCTGGCCATGCAAGCTGTGGGTCATATAGCTGGTATTGGTGCGGCTATTACAGGACTGATTTCTACCTTAATGGCTGTGCCTATTAGTACCTTCATAGGGAAGTATGTAGCTACTAGTACCTTACCGCTTTTTATAGGGTTTTCTATATGCTCGGCAATTTCGTTAGTGATTTTATTCTGGCTCAAGAAAAATACGTCTCCAGCCTATACGGCTTAACAGTATCCAAACCCATACTTTGTAAGAAAGTAGTACATATGTATTCTAGCAAGACCAGCTATTATAATACTTCCTTAGTCACTGCATCTATAATACCTACACGATCTTTTGTAGCATAGGCTACAATAGTCAACGCATCTGAGGCAGCTACCCAAGCAGGGATACTCAGCTGGATACTTCCCTCCTGCTGTGCTTCTACTAAGGTTTGGTCAATCACGATATTATGATTAGTGAGCGTTCTATTTCTATTTTCGCCACGTTTAATAGCGGTAGTACGTTCTTTTAAGGTTAATGCAAAGGTGATTGAGTTTGCCTCTGTGGCATTAGGAAGTGTATAATTTGTAAACAGTTTATTACCCGTTTTCTTAATCTCACCCAGGCTCAAAGCCCCACCATCACTAATCTTATTTTCTTTTAGGGCACGTCCCATTTTCCGACCATCAGAACCTGTAAAATGACTATTGCCGTTAATAACAGCCTGAGGGGTATATACACCAGACGAACCAAAAGCCTCTGCGTAGGCATATTGCTTTAAGGTAAAGGCACGAGATGCAAAAGGGTCTTTCCATCCTATATAATCCCAATAATCTACATGATAGGATAAGGTAATAACATCTGCACCATATTGCGCTTCGATATCTGCAAGTAACTCATCTGCCGGAGGACAGCTGCTACAGCCTTGCGAAGTAAATAATTCGACCACAGTACTTTGTGCTACTAACGCTTTCGCGAAAGCAAAAACAACAACCATCAATACAATCTTCTTGCTCATAACCTAAATTTTTAAATTAGGTCTACGCACTGCCCTATTCCTTACGTTTAGGCATAAAAAAAGCCCGCTATTCACGGGCTTATTAATTTTGTATTTTCTTGTTTAAAAACGAGCAGCTGGTGCTTGGACACTTTGTTTTGTTTTATCCAACAATGCAAGCTCTTTCATAACACCTTCAGGTAACAAACCGCTTATTTTTGCTTTAAAAGCCTCTTTTTGCGTAGCAATGGCGTCTGCAGCAAGACCTTTGGCAAGTAGTTTCTTATCCATAGCAATATATTCTTTCACCAGTGCAAGCTGGTCAGAAGACAAATCAAACTCCTGGGTAAAAACAGATATCGCATCAGTTACTGTAGGTATTTTCTTAGCTTCTTGTAGTTGCGCATAGCTCATTGCCGTCATCATCAAGGCAAAAGCACATAAAATCATTTTTTTCATTATTAGTAGATTATAGGGTTTAAGACCTCCAAGATATTAAAAATTATACAAATGCCAGATTCACTTGCTTCTGGGCCCCAATAGAATGCGTGGATTTAGGCTCCGATTTTTTATTGCAAGCCTAATGTTCTATTTTTACAGTATGAAAGGAATCCTATTAATTTTAGTGTGTATTACAACAACATTGCAAGCCCAAGACCTTGCCGTATTGAAGTATAAAGGCGGCGGCGATTGGTATGGAAATCCTACGTCCTTACCTAATCTCATTGCCTTTTGCAATGAGAATATCAATACTGCTATGAATGACAAGCCGGTAAATGTAGAACCAGGAAGTACTGATATATTTCAGTTTCCTTTATTGCATATGACAGGTCACGGGAATGTATTTTTCTCAGAAGAAGACGCCGAAAACCTAAGAGATTACTTGATAAGCGGAGGATTCCTGCATGTAGATGATAATTACGGTATGTCTGAATACTTGCCTAAAGAGCTCAAAAAAGTATTCCCTAATCAAGAGTTACAAGAACTGCCTGCCTCCCACCCGATTTTTAGTACGGCCTATCGCTTTAATGGAGGCTTACCCAAAATACACGAACACGATGGGGAGCGACCGCAAGCATTAGGTTTGTTTCATGAAGATAGATTGGTTCTTTTGTTTACGGTAGAGAGTGACCTAGGTGATGGCTGGGAAGACCCAGAAGTACACGGAGATCCAGAATCTGTGCGCCAGAAAGCACTACAAATGGGAGCTAATATTGTAAAATATGCCTTTGAAAATTAACGATATCTACAATGAAACTCTACTATTACTGCAGTTCCTGTCAAAAAGAAAATAGCTTTACAACGAAAGCTACTAACCGTTTTGAACTACAAGAAGAACGTGGTAATGAAATCAATGAACGCTGTACATACTGTGGCACGGTAAACAAAAGACATGTTAATCGAGTACATGCTAAGGCAAATACATTTAATATGCTTATCGGTGGTGTTTTAGGGCTCCTTGTTACAGTAATCTTGGCATTAATAATTCCTAAAATTGCTTTGTTTTTCATCGCGGGCACCATATTTTCTTTACCATATCTCGCCTGGCGTAGTGAGGAGAAAAAAGCTAGCACTTTTAATAGAGTGCTTATCGAAGATTAATAGTAGTATGCAACTTACTCACGACGCCCATCAAGCCAATATCCAAGCCAAAGAACTTATTGTGCTTTGTGATCATATCCATAGCCCTGCAAATCAGGGAGCACTATTTAGACTGGCAGATGCATTTGGGGTTAAAGAGCTCATTTTTGTAGGCAACCCCTTGGATATGAGAAGCAGTAGGCTTAAACGAACCGCCAGAAGTATGCAGGAGCATATCCCCTATTCCCAACACGAATCTGGTATAACCATTATTGAACGTTATACAAAAGAAGGCTATCAATGTATAGCTCTAGAGGTAACTGCCACGAGTATAGCACTTTCTAAAGCAGCTATCACAGCTAACAAAATCTTATTGCTTTTAGGTAATGAACAGCATGGTGTATCTCAAGAACTAATAGATGCAGTAGACCTGACTGTACATATTCCTATGTATGGACGAAACAGCAGTATGAATGTAGCACAGGCAGCCGCTATAGCCCTACACCATATTAGCTTGTAATTTCATAATTGAGAGCGCTTTAGTTTGTTTATATTTACCCTATGAAATCTAACGCCATTACTAACGGAATATTAAAAGCTATTGCTATATTATTGGGAGTGGCAATTATTTGTTACTTCCTTTATGCTATACGCAGTGTGTTGATATACATTGCAATAGCTGGGGTTATCTCACTCATCGCTAGACCTATTATTAAATTCTTACGCAAGCGCTTAAAATTCAATAATGGATTGGCCGTGCTTGTGGCTATGGTTATTATTTTTGGTACCCTACTCGGTATTATGGCGATGTTTATTCCGCTCATTGCAGAGCAAGGGCAAAACTTATCCTTACTCAATCTAGACGCCTTGCAAGGCGACTTACAAGCATTATTCATACAGGTAAACGAGTATTTTAATGCCAGAGATATTGATTTATTCAAAACCCTTACAGAAATGGATCTAGGTTCCACCTTTAGTTTTGGGGCAATTCCTAACTTATTAAATGGTGTATTGGGTGCTTTAGGTTCTTTTGGAATTGGTTTATTTTCTGTCATCTTCATTTCTTTTTTCTTTATGAAGGACAGCGCGCTACTTCATCAAGGGATTATGACCGTAGTTAAAGATGAGAATGAGTACCGCGCTACACAATCGTTTAACACGATTAAGGACTTATTATCTCGTTATTTTCTCGGACTATTACTACAAATACTCGTACTCTTTGTGCTCTATACTATAATCCTACTCATTTTTGGGATTAATAATGCATTAGTGATTGCCTTTTTATGCGCGTTGCTTAATCTTATTCCCTATGTAGGACCGCTTATAGGAGGAGTAATCATCTTAGTATTATCTATGTCCAGTAATCTAGGACTCGATTTTCAAACGGTTATCCTTCCTACTACGATTAAAGTGATGATTGGTTATGCTATTGCTCAGGTAATTGACAACTTTGTAAGTCAGCCATTTATTTTTAGTAATAGTGTAAAGTCACATCCATTAGAGATATTTCTGGTTATCATTATCGCAGGTTTACTCTTTGGTGTAGCAGGGATGATAGTTGCGATACCAGTCTACACTGCAATTAAAGTGATTGCTAAGGAGTTCTTGCCCGACTTAAAAATTGTCAAAAAACTCACTAAGGATTTGTGATGAATACGGGATTGACTCGTGAGGAAGTACAAGACTATCTCAAGGCACATCAAGACACGCCGCTGGATAAATTTGTCTTTAAAGGAAGTCCGTTTACAGATATTAGCATTCAAGAACTAGCGCAGCAGCTTGATGGTAAGCGCAGAATGAAGCATAAATTACCGTTATGGTACCGCACGCCAGGTATTCTTTTTCCGCCTAAACTCAATCTAGAGCAAACGTCATCGGCCTTTACAGCCCAATACAAAGCCGGAATTGTAAAGGGCTCCAATCTACTGGATATGACAGGTGGTTTTGGGATAGATAGCTATTATTTTGCACAGCAAATTAAGGAAGTCCATCATGTAGAACTTAATAAAGAGGTTGCCGCTTTCGCGAAAGCTAATTTTGAAACCCTACAGCTTCATAATATACAAACGCATACTGGCGATGCTGTTGCTTATTTGCAAGGACAAAATAGAAGATTTGATACGATTTATCTCGATCCTGCGCGACGGAATGATAGCCAAGGAAAAGTCTTTAAACTTAATGATTGCACCCCCAATGTTATAGAACATCTGGACTTCTTACTATCAAAAGCCAACCAAGTATTGGTTAAAACATCACCTTTATTAGATATTAGCGCGGGTCTAAGCGAGTTAAAGCAAGTAAATGAGATTCATATCGTTGCTCTAAATAATGAGGTAAAAGAAGTCCTGTGGAGTATCCAATCCAATGTTGTTAAGGATGTGACAGTGATTACTATTAATAAACGAAGGGAAACTATAGAGCGCACATCCACTACCCTAACCAAAATAGCAGAAGCGAAGGCTAGCTATTCTGAACCTATGAAATACCTCTATGAACCAAATGCGGCCTTGATGAAATCTGGAGCTTTTGCGTGGCTTAGTGAGGAGTATGCTAT
>JALZVV010000109.1 GCA_023299935.1 Dokdonia sp. | reverse complement strand
ATTTCTTTGGGCGGTTGACCAGAAAATGTTCTTATTAATATTGCAATAATGCCTTTTGTAATAATTGCGTCACTATCTGCAGTAAAGTTAATCTTGTTGTCTTCAAGTTGAGCGTGTACCCATACTTTGCTTTGGCATCCTTTTATAATATAATCATCTGTTTTAAATTGGTTGTCAATTAATGGTAAAGACTTACCAAGGTCTATCATATATTCATACCGTTGCATCCAGTCTTCAAACATGGAGAACTCATCTATTATCTCGTTTTGTATTTCCTTAATGCTTGCCATAGGTGTTAATCTCAAAGTACAAAGATAGTGCCTAAATAATGAACTGACAGTCTGGCAAAAAACAAAAAGCCTTCTAATCAGAAGGCTTTTTAGCTATGAGAGTGTTCTTCTTTTATTTTAGAAGAATCTTTTTAGTGATTACTGTATTTTGCATTTCAATTTGCATAAAATACATTCCTGTTGCCATAGCACTTAGATCAAAGTTTTGAGAATTCTCAAAACTTGATAAGTCCATAGACCGTATTATTTTCCCGTTTACATCCAATATTGTGGCGCTCACTAGAGTTTGATCTCCAGCATACGATAAAGTTATGGCACCATTAGACGGATTAGGATATATGCTTAATTGAGTCGCAAGTGCATTATCATCTGTTCCTAAAACTGTTTCTTCCGTAAAGCTCAGTGTAAATCTTCCTGGATTATTACTAGGATTAGCGGTAAAGGAATAGTCTTCTTCTTTGAGATTTACTATGATGTCTAATAGATTATCCTTTAAATAAACATCAGATGTTAGGAGTTCTGGACCGCTAAGATTGTCTATGGAAATAATAAAATTTGTACGCTCTTCTATCTTGGATTCAAAACCAAGTATAACAGTGATTTCTTCATTAAAAACTTCTCTGCCTTGGATACTTAATTGCTGCTCATCTGTATGCTCACTATAAAGAGATATTGTAGATTCTACTCTTTTTGAATCAAATCCTTTGTCAAAATCAGGTGTTGCTTCTTCAACAAATCCAATTAATGTAGTGCTTCCCAAAGTTTGATCCTTATCTGATAGTCGAAGCCAAATTTTATTTTCAGAAGAGTTTTCTGCACTACGCACAGTACCATTATTACCTGTCACGCGCATAGCATTGGTAAATGTTAAAGGTTCATTCAATTCAGACTGATTAGCTATTACTCCAAAACCTTGCCCAGAAACCATATATCTTTCTGGAGCTGTGCCTCCATTTACTGCAACAATACCTCCCGTAAGATTATAAATAGAAATATCATTCATTGAAAAATTTGCAGTGTTGTCTCCTGGGTTATCTGCACTGGGTTGAGTTAAATGTTCCCAAAAGTAAACCTGATTAATAGCGTCATTAGTCATTATGAGCATATCTGTATCAATAGCAGAAGCATAGGGATTCCCTACTACATTAAAGTTATTCTCAGTAGCTGGTCCATTATATACTAATGGATAGTTTATGGTCCCACTATTGAGGGTTCCTTCAGTATACATATGATTGAAAACGATACCCGTGTCTGCTGTGACGGCTTGAGGAAACACTAAGTATCCCTGTCCAACAACGAGATTGGAGGCAGGCGCAAAATAGTCGAAATTTACATCTACAAAATTAATAGCTGTTGTTACATCAGGATGCGGTGTAAAGAGGCTAGGCACTATCTCGAAGGCTCTATCAGCACTCTGATAAACATCTTCTCTGGTTGATGCACTCATAGGGCTACTTAAAACGGTAAAAAAACGTGGTTCCAATAAAGGGGTTGTTTTTCTTACCTCAATCGTTCCATTGTTAGTTTTAGTTGTAATTGCGGTTTCATCTATTTGCACAACACTTCCTTCATTTTCTACAATTAAAGTTCCGTCTACAGTAATGTTACCGGCCACATTTAAGAAATTACCACCCCTAATGGTTAGTGTTTGATTAGCCTCTATTTCACAAGCACAGGCATTGATGTCACCAAGTCCTGGTGTGGCGGTGTCATAGTCGGCATTAATAACCGCCATGGATGTTCCCGTGGGGATACCATTACTCCATGCGCCTCCTGCAAAAGTAGTCGTATTTAAAGTGCCTCCTGTAACGGTAACGTCTGCCACACAAGTATCTTCGTTACCAAAGCTGTCTGTTACGGTAATCGTAACTGCTGTAGTAGTTCCAATATCAAGACAGGTAAATACACTGTGGCTTAGGGCAGTTGTTATCTCACCGCAAGAGACAAGTGAAGGTGCCGGCGTCCCGCTAAACGCTGCTGTCCCGTCTGCAACTTGATTCAATTCTTGCCAATTAAGGGGGTCGAATTGGCCAAAATAACCGGGATTAAAATTGGTCACTGTTGCTGTTGCTGCTCCAAATGTATTGTCTGCTGTAATAATACCAAATCCAAAATTTTGACCAGCAGGAACTTCTATCGAGAAAGAGCCGTTTTCAATGGGGTTTTCATTTGGAGAAATAGGCAATACATCTGCTCCTAGTACATAAGCAAAAGAATCAAATGCTGGCAAATCTGTTGCAGCCGTAATTAATTCCCAATCAAAAGAAATGGTGGTCGTTTGTGTGATTAAATTTCCTGGCACAAAAAATACTGTAAAACCTTGAGCATTGCTGCCATCATCTCCCCCAACAATGTCTACTTGAAGACCCTCTTGAAAAGGGTCATAGATTGCTGTTCCATCAGCACCTAAAGCAAGCGTTACATCAGGACAGGCAATTAATTCTGGTAATACTTCTGTTACTGTAATCGTATCTGTATCTGTTCCCGGACTTCCATTACAATCAATAGCAGTATAGCTTATCGTATGTGTTCCAGCCCCAGCGACTAAAGGATCGAAACTAAAGCTGGCTCCATCACCGTTATCCGTAACTCCAGGCCCACTGTAGGTTCCACCATTTACGATTCCACCACCTAAAGAAACTACACCGTTTGCCAAACAAATGTCTGTCTCTGAAACTGTCAGGCTAATAGGTGGTACATCAAAGGCTGCTGCGCCATCTCCTCTTACGTTAGAACTTCCTTGATCTGCACTAAAGCCTAATCCTCTATTAGCAAAGGATTCCCATATAATACATTGATTAGCTCCATTAAACAATAATTGATCTGCTAGTAATATAGCATCTCTTGAGTTAACAAAACCTGGACTAGCAGGCTGTAGCTTGAGTCCCTCAGTTACTAGGGCTAGAGATATATTATTCCCTCCTGTACCTGTATAGAGATCAGAGTCAAAACCGTAAACATCAATTAAACTTTGTGTTAGATCATAAAGCATGGTAGCCCAAATCTCACCTACAGGGTGTGGAGCTACATTCCCATTGCCCAGGTTTATTAAGTCTTGGTAGGTCTGAGGGTTGACGGCCATATCAGGACTATACGGAAAAGACCTTATCCCAGGATTATTAGGACCACCGCTTATTAAAAATGTCCCAACGGCTCGTGTACTATCAAAATTGCTAGCACTCATCGTATACATATAACCATAATAATCACTCCATCCTTCTCCTTGTTGCTCTTGATTATTTAATCCGCCAGAGTTTGCAGCTCCACCGGTTAAACGGGTGGAAATCCCATGAGCATATTCATGAACAATTACGAGATTATCATAAGAGCTATCATTAGAATTGCAAATAAACATTTGCATTCTTGGAGAAAATCCATCTTGCGGAGTGCCAAAGTTTGCATTACACGTATCCGATCCATCTTGAACATCTCCTAAAACTTCATCTCCAGGGATACCTCCATTGCCATAGTTGTTCGTTTGAAAATTACCGCTGGCTTCATCAAAACCATAGTGATAGGTAATGTCGTGAATGATATTAGTCCAGTAAAAAGTGTTTGTTATGGATGCATTTAAAGAACGATTTCCTGTATTAAACAAGGGAACATTTATGCCTGATTGAGTTTGAGTTGCGTCAAAAGGGTGATTAAAGACTAAACTACCGCCTCCCTCTGGTGCTGTTCCTCCAGAGTTGTTAGCATTTATATCATCTACAGTTACGGTATTGTTACCTGTAGTGACTGTAAAATCTGCTCCGGTTACGCCATTAGTATCGTGCCACCCAAAAGGCGAGGCAACTGGATTTGCGGGATCAACTTCTACCGTTCTCACTCCAAAATACGGACTTTCAATAGGTAAAGCATATACAGTGTAGCTTGCTCCGTCTGCAGCGATTGCAGATGTAGTGCTTACAGTATCATGAGCGATCATAGTATTAAAAGCATCATCATCACAATAGTCATCTTCCATGGATAGGTAAGCGCGCTCACTATGGTCGTGGCCATCTCCAATATTACAAGAAACCGTAAAATTATTTTTGTCTATTATGTTTCCTGATGAAGCATCTATTCTAAAATTCCACCAATCAGAACTATTTACTTCTTGTATGGCTATTTCCCAAATCATTCTAATCCCATCATTGGGAACTAAATAATATAGTTGTTTTGCTGGAATATCTGCAGTAGAGATACCTCCTTTAGTATAAAGTGTAGTGCCATTGGAGCTCTTAGAAGTAATCTCTGTAAGATTAGATATGGGACCATAATTCATCTGATTTGCAATGGCCTCAATAGCCTTTCTTGCCGTTAGGCTAGCCGCACTGCTTTTTAGGGATGCGTTAATGTTTTTGATTAGGTTGCGATTATGCGCTACTGCAACCTTGCTATTATTAGCAATATGCACACTAGCTTCCGTCCCCATTACCTCAATACCATTAATGGCTTGACGGTAATAAATATGATGAACACCACTAATACTACTTATATGTTCGCTTGTGATGACCACATCTGTGTCTTGAGCTGTAATCTTTTGATCTGCTACTAATGTAGCAAGATGGCTACGCAAATCTCTCGAATTTTCAAGCTGCGCTGTATATTCTTGAGAAGTTGTAACAGGAGTGTTCAAGTGGATTGGTTTACCTGTCGGGTTGGTTGGAACGCTTCCTGCTGGTCTTTGAGCTAATAGAGAAGATTTTCCCAATACAAAGGATAGGAATACCGCGAGAGCGATTCGTCTGATAAAAGGAATTTTTAGTTTCATAGCGAATAAATAAAAAATGGAAACACCTCAAATATAACGCTTTATCCCTATAATAAGGTATTTAATCGATATGATTATTAATTATGTTAAAATTTCAAGATAACATCATTACAGCTCTTTCTAGCCCATTTACAAAAACATCTATCTCTTCTTTAGTGTTGTAAAAGCTAAATGAGGCTCGTACTGTACCTGGAATGCTATAGAAATCCATAATGGGTTGAGCGCAGTGGTGACCTGTGCGCACTGCAATACCCAGTTTATCTAGAATTGTACCAATATCATAAGGATGAATGGCGCCTACATTAAAAGAAATAACAGCTGTCTTGTGCTGCGAAATGCCATAAATAGTGAGTCCTTGTATTTTTAAAAGTTTTTGAGTTGCATAATTTAGCAGCTCATTTTCGTAAGTCGCTATGGCATCAAACCCAATACTGTTCATATAATCCAAGCCAACGCCTGTGGCAATACCACCGCAAATATTAGGTGTACCAGCTTCAAACTTGTGAGGTAAACCAGCATAGGTAGTTTTCTCAAAAGTTACGGTTTCGATCATCTCTCCGCCTCCTTGGTAAGGAGGTAGTTTTTCTAACCATTCCTTCTTGCCGTAAAGAATCCCAACGCCTGTTGGGCCACATATTTTGTGAGCTGAGCATACGTAAAAATCGACATCTAAGTCTTGTAAGTCCGGCTTAATATGGGGTGTGGCTTGTGCGCCATCTATTAACACTGCGGCATTTACACTGTGCGCTGTGGTAATAATAGTCTCAATATCGTTTATAGTACCTAAGGCATTAGATACGTGGTTTACAAAAACGAGTTTGGTTGTTGAGTTGACCGCTTTCGCGAAAGCATCCATATCCAACTCCCCACTTTGGGTCATGGGTATAACGTTTAGGATAGCTCCGGTTTTTTCAGACAACATCTGCCACGGTACTATGTTACTGTGATGTTCTAATGCCGAAACTAAAATTTCGTCTCCCTTTTGTATTAGGCTTTCAAAACCACTAGCGACTAAATTGATGCTGTCTGTGGTGCCGGAGGTAAGGATAATTTCATAGGGGTGGGCCGCATTAAAATGCTTCTGTATTTTTATCCTAGCTTTCTCATAAGCATCAGTAGCTTCCTGACTTAAGCTATGAACCCCACGATGGATATTTGCATTGTAATTACTGTAATAATCTACAATAGCATCTATAACCACTTGCGGCGTTTGAGAAGTGGCCGCATTGTCAAAATACACCAGAGGCTTCCCATTAACTTCTCTGTTTAATATGGGAAAGTCTTCACGTATTTTTTGGATGTCTAGCATAACAATTTCTTTAGGACAAAGATACGATTTGCAGTTTTGAAAATGGTTTACATAAAGAAGCTCTTAACAAAAAAATCCGCTTTGTACTAAAGCGGATTGATATCTAAATGTAATTGTTGAGGTTACAATGCAAAGCCTACATTAACCCCTAATTTCTTAGCGATTTGCTTAGTAATCCGCTCTTTGAGTTGCGGTATTTTTACACTCTCTAAAACAGTATTTGCAAAGGCATACATTAATAAAGCTCTTGCTTCTTTTTTAGGGATTCCTCTGGATTGCAAGTAAAACAAAGCGCTTTCATCCAGCTGACCTATGGTACAGCCGTGAGAACAACGTACATCATCTGCAAAAATCTCTAATTGAGGTTTTGAGTTAATAGTTGCTTTATCGTCTATTAGAATGTTATTATTAGATTGATAAGCATTGGTCTTTTGCGCAATTTTATCTACATACACTTTTCCATTAAATACTCCTGTAGAACTGTCGTCATAAATTCCTTTATAATCCTGATGACTCTCACAGTTAGGCTGTGCGTGATGCACAAGGGTGTTGTGATCTACATGTTGCTTATCTCCTATAATGGTTACTCCTTTAAGGATGCTATCTATATGTTCTCCTTTTTGATAAAAGTTAAGATTATTGCGCGTAAGCTTCCCTCCTAAGGAAAAGGTATGAACGCTTACTATCGTATCATCATATTGATCTACATAAGTGTTATCAATAAGCGATGCTTCTTGATTGTCGTTTTGGATTTTGTAGTAGTCTACATTTGCCCTTTTATCTGCAAAAATCTCAGTTACACTATTTGTGAGTACAGGATTTTGAGTGAGACTCTGGTGACGCTCAATAATCTGTACTTCTGCATTTTCTCCTGCCACAACGAGATTACGGGGTTGTATCATAGTAGCGGCTTCATTGCCTGTTGAGAAATAAATAATTTCTATAGGCTTATCTGCTACTTGATTACGTGGTATATTGATATATGCTCCTTCTTTTGCAAAAGCCGTATTTAGACTTATCAAACTTTCTTTAGGAGCTATTTTATTGAAATATACATCAATAACGGCTTTGTATTTTGTCTGTGTAAGTGCGCTGCGCATTGTACATACATCAATCCCCGCATGTGTTGTTTCACTTAAATGACTACTAAATACCCCATCAATAAAAACAATTTTGTAGGTATCTAGACTATGTAAAAAATATCGTTTGACATCTTTGTAATCCAGGCCTGCTTCTCCAGTTGGAAAAAGGCTATAGTCAGATTTTGTGACTTTATTAAGCGAAGTATATTTCCAGGCTTCATCCTTTTTTGTAGGGAAACCAGCCTCTTCAAAATGCTTGATAGCTTCATTACGCACATCATAGATAGGACTATCTGGATCCAGACTTTCCTGGAAAACAATGTGTGATGAAACTAATTTATCTTTTAATGACATTCCTTTCTTTTTTAAGCAAGTTCTGCTTTGATCCAATCGTACCCTTTATCTTCTAATTCTATTGCAAGTTCTTTGCCTCCTGTTTTTACAATCTTTCCATCTACTAGCACGTGTACTACATCTGGCACGATATACTCTAGTAATCTCTGGTAGTGCGTGATTAAAAGAACTGCATTATCTTCACTACGCAGTTTATTTACTCCATTTGCCACAATGCGCAGGGCATCAATATCTAATCCAGAGTCTGTTTCATCCAGAATAGAAAGTTTAGGCTCCAACATTGCCATCTGGAAAATTTCGTTTCGTTTCTTTTCTCCTCCAGAAAAACCTTGGTTAAGAGATCTGGATAAAAATTTACGATCTATTTCTAGAAGCTCAGACTTCTCTCTAATCATTTTAAGCATATCACTGGCAGGCATATCCTCAAGACCTCTTGCTTTGCGTGATTCGTTTATGGCTGTTTTAATGAAATTAGTTACTGTTACACCTGGAATTTCAACAGGATATTGAAATGATAAGAATACGCCTTCGTGAGCACGCTCTTCAGGATCCATTTCTAAAATAGATTCTCCATTAAGTTCGATATCTCCACCTAAAACTTCATACTCTTCTTTTCCAGCAATTACAGAGGATAATGTACTTTTTCCAGAACCATTAGGCCCCATAATTGCGTGTACTTCTCCTGCCTTAATCTCTAGATTAATGCCTTTAAGAATTTCTTTTTCTTCTATACCTGCACGCAGGTTATTTACTTTTAACATAGCTATAATTAATTAGACGTTTGAGCGCCATCTATTTTTATAGAACCTTCACTTATAGGTTCGTTAATTTCTAATATTTCTTTTACTGTAACAATGTAATCCCAACCTTCAGCTCCTTCTAGTTTAGCATTAATTTGACCATTAATCACGACAGGAACCATATCAAACTCTTCTCTTTTTTTAGGAGCTACTTGCTTTGCCAGCTCGTGCATAGCATCGTCAATCTTAACGCCGTAAATAAAGTTATCACCTTTTAAAACTGCAGCATCTGTTAAAAAGATAAATTCTCCAATAATGGTTTCGCTAAAATCTTTTAGCTCATGCTGGAGAATAACCTTGGCATTTTTTGCTTTTGCAAAAGCTTCAAAAGCCTCAAAGCTTTCCTTTGTTTCTCCTACGCTAGTATTAAAACTAGGAATGCCTTTGTTCTTACGATTTTCATTAAAATGATATAAATCTCCTGAAAGTAATACGGGGCCTTCATTAGTGAGGTCTACATATAAGGCAGTGTGCCCTGGAGTGTGTCCTGGCAAAGATTTAATAACTACTGTACCGTCTCCAAAAACGTCGTGATCACCGTTAAGGATCTGTACTTTACTTAAATTCTTAATAGCATTGTATTGATCAGGGTTTGTCTTTTGAATTTCCTCACTTTTAACATAAGAATATTCTTTTTCTTGAACTAACCAAGTTGCGTCTTTAAAGAAAGATGCACCTCCAGTATGGTCAAAATGTGTATGCGAAAAAGCGAGATAGTTAATATCTGCGGGCTTTAATCCCAAAGCTCTAAATTGTTCTCCTATAGTAGTTTTTCTAGAAACAGTAAAATTACCATCGGGAGAAGTAAAGGGCTCTTGACCAACCAGACGATTAGGTAATCCTGTATCCCAGATTAGTTTTCCTTTAGGATGTTCTATTATATAATAGCTATTAGCAAACTCCTTAGTTTCTCCTTCATACAGGTCTCCCTGAGAAAAAATCTGCAGATCATTAACCATTACAGAACCACCATTCATTCTGTACATCTTAACTGTAGCTTTAGCTGTATCGTCCGTTTGTTTTTGTTCTCCTTTACAAGAAAACAGTACTATGGGAATAAGAAGTATGATTAAAATCTTGTTCATAATAATAGGTGATGGTTTTATTTTTATTGATAAAGAGGTTATTATCCTACAGATCCTTCTAAGCTTATTTCTAACAATTTTTGTGCTTCTACAGCAAACTCCATAGGGAGCTTGTTTAGTACTTCTTTACTAAAGCCATTTACAATTAATGCTATTGCTTTCTCGGTGTCGATACCGCGCTGGTTGCAGTAAAAAATTTGATCTTCACCTATCTTACTAGTCGTAGCTTCGTGTTCTATTTGGGCCGTTTTGTTTTTTGCTTCTATGTACGGGAAGGTATGTGCGCCACATTCATTACCCATTAATAAGCTATCGCATTGTGAGAAATTACGCGCATTTTCTGCACGACCTCCTATGTGTACCAAACCTCTGTAGGAGTTTTGAGATTTTCCTGCAGAGATACCTTTAGAGATAATCGTGCTCTTAGTATTCTTGCCTAGGTGGATCATCTTAGTTCCTGTATCTGCTTGCTGGAAATTATTAGTTACCGCAATAGAATAAAATTCTCCTATAGAATTATCTCCTTTTAAAATACAAGATGGGTATTTCCAAGTTACCGCAGAACCTGTCTCTACTTGCGTCCAAGAAATTTTTGAATTCTTCTCACAAATCCCTCGCTTGGTTACAAAATTGTAAACCCCTCCTTTTCCTTTGGCGTTTCCAGGGTACCAGTTTTGAACCGTAGAGTATTTAATCTCTGCATCATCTAGAGCGATAAGCTCTACCACGGCAGCGTGTAATTGATTCTCATCACGACTAGGCGCGGTACAACCTTCTAGATAACTTACATAACTACTTTCATCTGCAATTACAAGGGTTCTTTCAAACTGACCTGTTCCTGCTTCGTTAATTCTAAAATAGGTAGAGAGTTCCATTGGGCATCGCACACCTTTAGGGATGTAACAGAAAGATCCATCAGAAAACACAGCACTATTCAGGGCTGCATAAAAGTTATCTTTTCTAGGCACGACAGAACCTATGTATTTTTTTACCAATTCTGGATGTTCCTGAATGGCTTCAGAAATAGGCATAAATATGATACCTTTCTTAGCTAGAGTATCTTTAAATGTAGTTGCTACAGAAACAGAATCTACCACGATATCCATTGCGATATTGTTCATTTTCTTTTGCTCGTCTAAAGAGATCCCTAGTTTTTTGTACATCGCGAGTAAATCTGGATCTACATCATCTAGGGTTTTATTAGGATCTACTGCTACGGGAGCAGAGTAATAAGCTATTGCTTGAAAATCTGGCTTTTCGTAATTTACGTTAGCCCAATCTGGCTCTTCCATTTCCTTCCAGATTCTAAAGGCTTCAAGACGCCATTCCGTCATCCACGCTGGTTCATCTTTTTTCTTAGAAATTGCTCTCACAATATCTTCATTTAATCCAATAGGGAACGTCTCTGATTCGATGTCAGTATAAAAACCATACTCATATTCTTTGGTTTTTAATTCCTCTCTTAAATCATCTTCGGTATATGCCATGATATCTTTTTCTAGCTGGTTTACGCTTCCACGAAAGCGTATTTCTTAAAGTGAAAAACTCTCTCCACAACCACAGGTGCGCTGTGCATTGGGATTGTTAAACACAAATCCTTTTCCGTTTAGGCCACCACTGTATTCTAGGATGGTCCCAATGAGGTAAAGAAAACTTTTTTTATCTACAATTAATTTTACATCATTATTTTCAAAAACCTTGTCATCTTCTGCATGGTTTTTATCAAATTTAAGTTCGTATGAAAGACCGCTACATCCACCACTAGTAACGCCCACACGCACATAATCTGTAGCGATATCATAGCCGTCATCTTGCATAAGAGCGGCTACCTTTATTTTTGCTTCTGGACTAACTGTAATCATAGTACTTTTAAATGTTTTGCAAATATAAGGCTTAGGTCTTATTGTTGAACGATTCCTAACATTATTCTAACAGATAGTGAGATAGAGGTTTTCTATAAGAAAGTTATTCTTTCTGAGTGCTTTTCTCTTCATACAATTTTGAGTTGTCTACACAAGGGCGTATTTTTCACTAAAATTAGCTTTTTGAAAAGATTATTTCTTCTATTACTAGTATTCTCAGTTTTGCAATGGAGTGCAGCACAAAACGATTCCATTAAAGTTCAAAAAATTGATACGGTACTTATACAAGTACAACGAATAGCAAGCCCAGAAAGGCAGCAAACTGCAGCTGTTTCTGTATATAAAGCCCGTCCAGAAGATGGCACAAGGCAACAGCTTGCTCTACAGGAATATGTACAGCAAATCCCGGGAGTTTTTACACAAAATGCTAATAATTTTGCTCAAGACTTGCGCGTGTCTATTAGGGGTTTTGGAGCGAGATCTAGCTTTGGAATTCGCGGAGTCAAATTAATTGTAGATGGGATTCCAGAAACAACGCCAGATGGACAAGGGCAGTTGGATAATATCAATCTAGGGATTATAGAGGGTATAGAAGTGCTTAAAGGACCAAGCTCATCGCTGTATGGTAATGCTTCTGGGGGCGTCATAAATATTAGGACTGATAGTTTTGATACATTAAGAGGTAATTTTTCTAACTGGAAAGCGAGTGCAGGAGCCTACAATTTTCAGAATTATCAAGTAACTGGAGGGATAGGAAATGCAGCTGCAAATTATATTTTTCACGCAAATTATGGTCGTTCTGATGGCTATCGCGATCAAAGCGGTTTTGAGCAAGTGAACACTAATTTTAAAGGCGCTTTCCGCTTGCGCGAAAATTTAAACCTTACCGCCATACTTAATTATAGCGACTCGCCTTTTGCAGAAGATGCTGGAGGTCTCACGCTAGAAGAGGTTCAGGAAGATAGACGACAAGCTCGTCAAAATAATATTGATTTTGCCACTCAAGAGGCTGTTCAACAATTCAAAGCAGGCTTAAATTTAAGCTGGGAAAAGTCTAAGGCCATCAAGATAGATGGGTATGCGTTTTATAGCAATAGAGATTTTAATGGACTCCTACCATTTGAGTTTGGAGGTGTGGTAGATTTTAATCGAGATTATTTAGGTCAAGGAACAAGTTTTACCTACAAGAAAAACAAAAACACCCTTCAGGCTGGATATGATTTTGGGTATCAAAATGATGCCCGTGAACGTTTTCGAAATCTCGAAGGGGCGATTGGAGATAAAACCTTAGATCAGAATGAGAAATTTACCAATCTTGGTATTTATGTATTAGATCATTATAGTTTGGGGCGCTGGTTTTTTACAGGAGGGCTTCGGTTTGATTATAATAAACTAGAAGCGCAGGATAATTTTTTGAGCAATGGAGATGATTCTGGAGAGCAAACCTTAAACGCGATTAATCCAAGTTTGGGTTTGAGTTACACCTTAAAAACTAAAAACACTTCAATTAGCCAAACTGCTTTTGCTAATTTTTCTAGTAGTTTTGAAACCCCAGCACTTTCTGAGCTTTCTGCAAACCCAACAGGGGAGCAAGGGTTTAATAATGATTTAGAACCACAAACAGCGACAGGTTTTGAACTAGGTTTGCGAGGTACTTCACCTAAGTTGCTGTATCAACTTGCCCTATTTTATATACAGACACAGGATGAGCTCCTTCCTTTTGAGTTGGAGGCTTTTCCTGATCGAGTCTTTTTTAGAAATGCAGGAACAACAGAGCGATTGGGAGTGGAGGTTGAAGGGAGTTATGCTTTCGCGAAAGCATGGGAAGCCACCTTTTCCTATGCGTATTCTAACTTTACAGTAAGCGAAACTGGAGATTTATTCCTGCCAGGAATCCCCGAACACAACACCAGTTTAGGATTGTTGTATGCACCAGAGAATGGATTTCATGCAAGTCTTACCGCTAATCTTGTGGGTAGCCAGTTTGCTGAGGACGAAAACCTTGTTAAGGTAGAAGGTTATGAACTATTGAACTTTAGAGCGGGCTATGTTTTTGATTATAGAAATGCGAGAATTCGTCCCTATATAGGGGTAAATAATGTGCTTAATCAGGAGTACACAGATAATGTGCGTATTAATGCTTTTGGAGGACGATTTTTTGAGCCGGCTCCTGGTTTTAACCTTTTTGGAGGAATTGTTGTGCAACTTTAATAGAATCAATGAGTGAGTTACAATTATATATACTAGCAAGTTTAGGAGCTCTAATTGCAGGGGCAATAAACACACTTGCAGGTAATGGTAGTGCAATTACACTTACCATTTTAACAGAGCTCTTGGGGCTTCCTCCTAATATTGCTAATGGAACAAATAGAGTGGGGATTTTTACACAGAGTAGTGTGGCTTCCTGGGTATTTCATAAAGGGGGTAAGCTGGATATTGTAAGGAGACGTAACTACATCATTATTATTTTTATTGGGGCATTAGCCGGTGGAATTCTAGCACTTAATGTAAGCAATGAGCAGTTTAGATCTGTGTTTAAATTTATGCTTGTATTTATGTTGATTGCGGTTTTAGTAAAACCTAAACGATGGTTGCGATCTACAGATATACATTTTAATCCTCCTTGGTTTTTGTATACTCCTTTGTTGTTTGCATTGGGTTTTTATGGTGGGTTTATTCAGATGGGAATGGGTGTTTTCTTTCTCATAATAATGGTGCTCGTTTTGCGTATCAATATTCTAGAAAGCAATGCATTAAAAGGATTTGTTATTGCCTTATATACGATAGTAGTTATTGGTCTTTTTGCATATAAAGGAATGATTGATTGGAGAATTGGAGGGATTATGGCAATTGGACAGACCCTAGGAGGGTGGCTTACTGCAAGATTTGCCACTCGAGTTTCGTGGGCAGATAAGGCAGCGTATTATTTACTTATCATTATTTTGACACTTGCTTTGAGCAAGATGTTCTTTTTCTAATATAAAAAGCCTAGTGTTTTCACTAGGCTCTATCATTAAGTTTCTAAATATGGGAATGCTTATGCAGCAGGTCTTCCTAATAAACGTTTTTCGATCTTCTTTTTCTTAACCGTGAGACGTTTCATAAGATCCATTAATTCTGGATCTTGAGATTCCTTATATATTTCATTTATCGCAAGTATAAGCCTCTTCGCTTCTCTTGAAGCCTTCACTCTATCACTTGTTGACATATTACTCATCTTCGCTGTTTCGAAGGCCAGAGCTTCTTCCATTAATTTCATAGCTTCGGGTTTGTGTTTAATTCGTGAGGCAATTTAATCAAACATAATTAATTTCCTAAATAATTTACATTTTTTTAGGATAATCGCTCAAAAATACTTTATGACTAGAATTCAGCAAAGCTTTGGTCGTTTAAAAAATCAGTATCTGTGAGTGTTTTGAGAAACTCAATAATCTTAGATTTTTCTTCTGCAGTCATCTCTAAACCTATACTGCCGCTTGGTTTTGTGAATATAGGATCTAGGGTCTCACTCTGCACAATACCATCTGTGTAAAAGTCAAGTACATCCTCTAGCGTTCCTAATCTACCATCATGCATATAGGGGAAAGTGATTTCTATATTGCGCAGACTGGGCACTTTAAATTTACGAATGTCATCAGTCAAGCCGGTAACTTCAGTGCGGCCCATATCATTGTATTGAGGGTCTAGTGGCAGGCCATTATTACGGTAGGATTGATCTGTTTGTAATGTTCCTGCGTGACAGGAAGCACATTTTTCCTGAAACAGAACACGGCCATCTTCTTCTTGTTCTGAGAAGGTGATGGATTCTCCTCGTTCCCATTTATCATACTTAGAGTTTGCACTCACCATCATAAGCATAAATTGCGATAATGATTTAAACATACGTTCTGCATTTATCCCTTCAGAGCCATAGGCTTCTGCAAATAAGGCAGGATAATTAGGATCATCTCTTAGTTTATTGAGGACATTACTTACCGTTTCATTCATTTCTACTTCTGCAGTAATAGGAATGATGGGTTGAGAATCTAAGAAGGTAGATGCTCCATCCCAAGTGAACTCATTCATAAATGCCATATTATGCAATGGCTGTGCATTACGTCTTCCTATTAATCCATCTACTCCATGACTCGTGATATGCGTATGGTGTGTAAATGCGAAAGATTGTATATGGCAAAAACCACATGAGACTACTCCATCTGATGCAAGTTGTCCATCATAAAATAATTTTTTACCTAGTTCAAAACCTTTTTCTGTAGGAGGGTTTTGACTGACATCATATGTTAAGTCTGGAAAATTACTAGGAACAGAAAAATCCAACAAAGGATTTTCTGATTGAGTATCCTCAATTCCCTCTTCTTCAATAAGGGTGTAATCCTCATTATCAGAACCGCAGCTTAAAAAGCATATAAAGCCTAATATGTGCAATAGTTTATTCATTATTGCTGCGCAGCAAATGCCGTACTAATATTAGTAGCAATTAGAGGTGCGTTTACAGGATCTACTTGAATATCTGGTTTATTGTCAATACTAATAGTATTTGCTCCATCAAAAACTTTTGATACATCAAAAAGGATGGTTTGACTTGCGTTTACTCCTTCGGCTATAGTGAAATCTGTGTTGCTAGAAGCAGCTTCTAAGGCTACTGTTATATCTCTATAGTTGTCCAAGTTTGCTCCGTGACTACCTACATGGATTAGATAAGGAGAAGATTCGGTCACAGTTTGAGAAGTATAATCCCCTTCTAATAAAATGAATTTAAATCCAGCAGACCAAGTCCAAAGCATTCCCGTTTCCTCTGCAGTGGGCACAAAGTTTAAAGTTCCTGATTCGATTGGGTATTTTGTAGGATCTACTCCAAAACCAAAAGTTATGGCTGTATAATCTCCAGCTTCTATGCCATTTAACTGTATGCTTTTTGAATTTGCATCTGCCTCGTTAACTACAAAGTAGCTTTCATCTTGCGGATAAATCTCTAGGGTTCCATCTTTTCGCGTAAGCGTAATATTGGAAATAATATATTTGAGTTCATTAATGGTATACGTTTCTGAGCTACTATTGATGTAGCTATCTCCTAGATTTAGCGTAGTGTCATCAATAACGTTTTCAAAAGTTAGGTTGAGTGTTCCCGGGTTTTGAACCTGAGTTTCATCTTCCTTGCATGCAGTGATTGCAATAGTCGCGAGTAAAATTAGAAATGTCTTTTTCATCTTTTTTTTGTTTATTGTAATTTAATTAAAACAGCATCTAAACCACCTCGAGAGGCAGTTATATCGCCATTAGTACTTTGAGTATCTCCTGTTATTATTAGGCCATTTTGATAGGCTGCAATCCCATAACCAAAATCTTGATTGTTGCCTCCCAAACTTTGCTGCGCTAGTATATTTCCATTAGAATCTATTGTAGCGACCCAGATATCGTTTTGACCTGCATTAGATGTAAGATCACCATCTGCACTGCGCGAGCCTCCGGTAATAGCATATCCTTGGTTATAGGGAACTATTGCACGGGCACTTTCAAAGTTTGATCCACCTAATGTTTTTTGCCATTGCATATTGCCTTGGTCATCTATTTTAACAAGCCATACATCTGCACTACCAATAAAATCTGTTATATCAAGATCATTGCTTCTGGTATCTCCTGCGAGTAAATACCCTCCATCTGATGTTGCTGTTGCAGCATAAGCAATATCAATTTCTGAACCTCCGTATGATTGTTCCCAGAGCAAATTACCTTGTAAGTCTATGCGCACTGCCCAGAAGTCGTAACTCCCACGAGAATCTGTCACATCAAAATCATTACTCTCACTGGCACCTACCAAGAGCAGGCCTCCATCTTGCGCTTCTAATACTTGATATACTCTATCATTATTAGTGCCTCCAAAATAGCGACGCCATTCTAAATTTCCATTGGTATCCAGTTTATGTCCCCAAAACTCACCTACGCCATGTTGCACAGTTCTTGTGTCAGAATCATTGTCATTAGAACCATTAAATCCATTATTACCATCTCCTTGAGATGCAGAAACATCAAGAAATCCTCCTGTAAAATACCCTCCGTCTGAGGTTTGAATGATTGAGAATAATTGGTCTGATCCGGTAAAGCCGTAACTACGTTCCCATTGTATGTCTCCTATCGCATCCAGCTTTACTATCCAGTGGTCGTAAAATCCTGCGTTTTGAGTTATATCTCCATCTGTGCTTGTCGTGTATCCTGCAAGTGCATATCCTCCATCATTAGTTTGTATAATATGCTCAGCTCGATCATCATCAGATCCACCATAAGTTCTGGACCACTGTATATTACCATCACTGTCTGTTTTGATTAGCCAGTACATATTTACTTGCTCAGAATTATCTGTAATGTCTCCATCCACACTTTGAGAATATCCAAGAGCGGCAAAACCACCATCTGTTGTTGCTATAACCGAATGAAAAGTATCGTCTTGACTACCTCCATAGACCTGTGCGAACTCAAGAGTTAAATCTCCATTTGTATTTTGGCCTGGATCTTCTGGCGGTGTTACAACAACATCTGGGTCATCATCTGTAATGATATTTTGTTCGTCATCTCCACAGCTTATTAGTAGAATCAATGCAAATAGCACAAGTAGTATGGGATGCTTTCGCGAAAGCAAACTAAAAAACTTCATATTCCAAACAATCTTTTTCATATTAGGTGCCTGATCTTCTAATTACGAAAAATCCTCCAGTCACATCATTAATGATTATGTTTCCGCTGGGGAAGTAAGGGTAAATGCTCCAAACACCATTAAATGCTGTATTATCATTATCTGGGAAAGTGTCGAAAAAGCCTATATCTACAGGAGCTATTTTGTCTGAAATATCTGCTATTCGCAATCCGGCTGTATAATTAGAAAGGAAGAGTTCATCTCCATTTACATATAGATTATGGTCGATAGCTTGACTAGGACCAAAGAAAGGACTTACAAAAAATGGATTGTCTAAATCTGTAAAATCAAAAACTAAAGTTCGAGATTCAAACCCAAATTGATTTTCGTCTAACTCATCGTTTGCATAAAAAATAGTATGGTCTTCTGATAACCAACCTTGATGGGTGTATCCTATATCTGGATAAACAGTACTGCTTATAAAGATGGGATTAGTCTTATCAGTAATATCTACAACCACTACCTCATCTTCGTTACTGCCTAAATATATTTCTTGGCCTTGGTAATCTGTGTCTGGCCCATTATAGGTTACAACTTGGGCATCGTGAGAATAACCAGACATTTCATAACCACCGGCAAAAATTGGATTTAAAGGATTTTGAATATTAACAAAATGCGGCCCCCCATTAAATGTAGAGGTTCCTACGGCATACGCAAACCCTGTTCCCTCATTAATTACAATGTTATGGGCATTACCAAACTCGTTATATTGGGCGTCTACATCAAATACCTGAGGTTCATCACTATTTTGATTGCGTAACCTAGTCAGGTCAAAGACTTGCATTCCGTGCCCGTCTGCTTCACTTACGATAAAGGCGTGATTGTTAAAGACCTTAATGTCTCTCCAAGTAGAGTCAGTTGTTGCTGTTAGTAGTGTTCCTATAATTACAGGCATATCGGCTTGTGTAATGTCAATAAAGACGGTTCCCTGCCTGGTTCCTACAAGGGCATATTCTCTGCTGTCCAGAGGATCTGTCCAACCCCATATATCATTATTGCCAGATGCGCTCAAATCGTCTAA